>VEQZ01000005.1 GCA_018882975.1 Rhodocyclaceae bacterium
TAGGTGACGATGCCGTCGCGCACGTCCTGCTTGTTCGGCAGGCCGAGGTGTTCCTTTGGCGTCACGTAGCAGAGCATGGCCGTGCCATACCAGCCGATCATCGCCGCGCCGATGCCACTGGTGATGTGGTCATACCCCGGCGCGATGTCGGTGGTGAGCGGGCCCAGCGTGTAGAACGGCGCCTCGCCGCAGTGCTGCAGCTGCAGCTCCATGTTCTCGCGGATCAGGTGCATGGGCACGTGGCCCGGCCCCTCGATCATCACCTGTACGTCGTGCTTCCAGGCGGTCTGGGTCAGCTCGCCCAGCGTCTTGAGCTCCGAGAACTGCGCCTCGTCGTTGGCGTCGTGGATGCTGCCCGGCCGCAGCCCATCACCCAGGCTAAAGCTCACGTCGTACGCCTTCATGATCTCGCAGATCTCCTCAAAGTGCGTGTAGAGGAAGCTGTCCTTGTGGTGCGCCAGACACCACTTGGCCATGATCGACCCGCCGCGGCTCACAATCCCAGTCATGCGCTTGGCCGTCATCGGGATAAACGGCAGGCGCACGCCGGCGTGGATGGTGAAGTAGTCCACGCCCTGCTCAGCTTGCTCGATCAGCGTGTCTCTAAAGATCTCCCACGTCAGCTCTTCGGCCTTGCCATCGACCTTCTCCAGCGCCTGGTAGATCGGCACGGTGCCGATCGGCACCGGAGAGTTGCGCAGGATCCACTCGCGCGTCTCGTGGATGTGCTTGCCGGTGGAGAGGTCCATCACCGTGTCGCCGCCCCAGCGGATCGCCCACAGCATCTTCTCCACCTCCTCGGTGATGCTCGAAGTCACCGCCGAGTTGCCGAGGTTGCAGTTGATCTTCACCAGGAAGTTGCGGCCAATGATCATCGGCTCGCATTCCGGGTGGTTGATGTTGGCCGGGATGATGGCGCGGCCGCGCGCCACCTCGTCACGCACGAACTCCGGCGTGATCACCTTGGGGATGCTGGCGCCGAACGACTGCCCCGGGTGCTGCGCCAGCAGCGCCGCGTCGCGGATGCCCTCCAGCCGCTGGTTCTCGCGGATGGCGATGTACTCCATCTCCGGCGTGATGATGCCGCGCCGCGCGTAGTGCATCTGCGTCACGTTGGCGCGAGCCGTGGCCCGCCGCGGTGCGCGGATGTGGTCAAAGCGCAGGCTCGCCGTCTCCGCGTCTTCCATCCGCTCCTTGCCATACGCCGACGACGGCCCGGCCAGTTGCTCGGTGTCGCCGCGCTCTTCGATCCACTGGGCGCGCAGGGGCGGCAGCCCCTGGTTCAGGTCGCAGCTCACTGCCGGGTCGGTGTACGGCCCCGAGGTGTCGTAGACGTGCACGTCCGGGTTGGGCACGTCGCCGTCTTTGGTGCGGGTGGCGGTCTGGCTTACCTTGCGGAAGGGCACGCGGATGTCCGGCCGGCTGCCCTCCACGTAGACCTTCGCGCTGGCGGGGAAGGGCTGGATGGCAGCGTTGAGGGCCTCGGCGGCGAGGTGGACGTCTTGCGGCAGGTTCTTGTCGACGGCGTTCATGCGGGAGCTCCTGAAGTGGACGCCACCCGCTGGGCTCTGACAAGCCATGCTGGTCGGTCGCGGCAGGCGCGCACTGCGCACGCCCCGCGAGTCGGCTTCCCTACGCCGGTGCGAGCCGGATCAGGTTCCAGGGGTGCTTCTCAGCCCATGTTGCGGGCGCCCCCAGCCGGTGGTGTTGCATTGCAAGGTAAGCCAGCCCCCGCCAACTTGCAAGCCGGGGCCGGTGCGCGCCGCCGCGCCGCCGCGCATGCCCGAATCGCCGCTGTCATCCAAGCCGGGCTGCGCCCGGTGTAGACTCGCTCCACCCGTATTCAGCGTGCGGCAGCCTTCGCCGCACGGTACCGAGCAGGATGCCCATGCAGACCGCCGCCCTCACCCCCGACGTGCCCAAGCGTTCGCCCATCGAGCAGGCCCGCTTCAACATGATCGAGCAGCAGATCCGCCCGTGGGACGTGCTCGACACGCGCGTGCTCGACCTGCTCGCCGCCACGCCGCGCGAGCGCTACGTCCCCATTCGCTACCAGAAGCTTGCCTTTGTCGATACCGAGGTGCCGCTCGGCTTCGGCCAGTTCATGTGGCCGCCGCGCGTCGAGGGCCGCTGCCTGCAGGCGCTGCAGTTGCGCCCCGGCGAACGCGTGCTCGAAGTCGGCAGCGGTTCCGGCTACCTCGCCGCGCTGATGGCCAGTGCCGGCGCCGTGGTGACCAGCTACGAGATTCACGCCGAACTGGCGCGCCGCGCGCGCAACGCCATGGTTAACAACGGCGTCGAGGGCGTCGAGATCCACAAGGCCTGCGGCGTCGCCGCGCTGGACGCCGCCGCCGACCAGTGGGACGCCATCGTGCTCACCGGCTCGGTGCCCTACCTGCCCGACGCCTGGCTCGAACAGCTCACCGAAGGCGGCCGCCTGTTCGCCGTGGTCGGCGAGCCACCGGCCATGCACGCCCGCCTCTACACCCGCACGGCTGGCGCCATCACCGCCACCCACCTCTTCGAGACCAGCCTGCTGGCCCTGGACAACGCGCCGCACCGCAACGCCTTCGTTTTCTGATGACCGACATCACCCCGGAACAAAAAGGCCTCGTACTCGCGGAGGCATTGCCTTACATACGTCGATTCCAGGACAAGACCATCGTCGTCAAATATGGCGGCAACGCCATGACCGACGAGGCGCTCAAGCGCTCGTTTGCGCAGGACGTGGTGCTGCTCAAGCTGGTCGGCATGAACCCGGTGGTGGTGCACGGCGGCGGCCCGCAGATCGACAGCCTGCTCAAGAAGGTCGGCAAGCAGGGTGAGTTCGTGCAGGGCATGCGCGTCACCGACGAAGAGACCATGGACATCGTCGAGATGGTGCTCGGCGGCCAGGTCAACAAGGAGATCGTCAACCTGATCAACCAGGCCGGCGGCAAGGCGGTGGGCCTGACCGGCCAGGACGGCATGTTCATCCGCGCGCGTAAGCTGCTGATGCCGGCGCTGGACGACCCGGAGCGCATGATCGACATTGGCCAGGTCGGCGAGATCACCAGCATCGACCCGAGCATCATCAATTTCCTCGACACCGGCGACTTCATCCCGGTGATCGCGCCCATCGGCGTCGGCTCCGACGGCGACACCTACAACATCAACGCCGACGTGGTGGCCGGGAAGCTCGCCGAGGTGCTGCGCGCCGAAAAGCTGGTCATGCTCACCAACACCCCCGGTGTGCTCGACAAGCAGGGTGAACTGCTGACCGGCCTGACCCCGCGTGACATCGACGAGATGGTCGCCGACGGCACGCTCTCCGGCGGCATGCTGCCCAAGATCGCCTCGGCGCTGGACGCTGCGCGCTCCGGCGTCAAGTCCGTACACATCATCGACGGCCGTGTCGATCACTGCCTGCTGCTCGAGATCCTCACCGATCAGGGCGTCGGCACGCTGATCAAGGGCTACTGAGCGGGGTCGGGGAGAGCGGGCATGGCACGACAAGCGGGGCAGCGCCGCGACGAGATCCTGCAGGCGCTGGCGGACATGCTTGAGTCGCCCGGGACCGTCCGCATCACCACCGCCGCGCTCGCCGCGCGGCTCGAGGTGTCCGAGGCCGCGCTCTATCGGCACTTCCCCAGCAAGGCGCGCATGTATGAGGGGTTGATCGAGTTCATCGAGGGCACGCTGTTTGGCTTGGTCAACAAGTTGCAGGCTGAGCACGCCGCCGACCGCCAAGTCGAACAGATCATGGCGCTGCTGCTCGGCTTTGCCAGCCGCAACCGCGGCATGGCGCGCATCCTCATCGGCGACGCCATCCTGCACGAGGACCCGCGTCTGCAGGCGCGCGTCAACCAGCTGCTCGACCGCCTCGAGGCCAGCCTTCGGCAGTCGCTGCGCATGGCGCGGCCAGGGGCCAGCGACACCACTGAGCGCGCCAATGCGCTGGTCTGCTTCGTGCTCGGCCGCTGGCAGCAGCTGGTGCGCTCCGGCTTCAGCCGTGACCCGCTCGACGGCTGGGCGCGGCTCGCGCCGATGCTGCTGGGCTGATTCGCCCCCCGTCGGCGCTCGGGCTCAGGTTTCGGGCGGCGTCAGGCTGCCGCCGCGCCGCGGACGCGACACACCGGACACGCCGGGTCGCCCGGCAGGTCCAGCGTGCGGATCTCCATCGCCAGCGCATTGAACAGCAGCAGGCGGCCGTGCATCGGCCGGCCGGCGCCGGCCAGCAGCTTGAGCGCCTCGCCGGCCTGCAGCGTGCCCACCACCCCGACAAGCGGCGCGAACACGCCCATCACCGCGCAGCGCGTCTCTTCGGCCTGCAGGTCCTCGGGGAACAGGCAGCGGTAGCAGGGGCCGCTGGGCTGGCGGAAATCGAACACCGCCAGTTGCCCGTCAAAACCCACCCCGGCGCCGCTCACCAGCGGCGTGCCGGTCGCCGCGCAGGCGGCGTTAAGCGCGTAGCGCGTGGCGAAGTTGTCGCTGCAGTCGAGCACCACGTCGGCGCGGGTCACGGTGGTGCGCAGCAGCTCGCCTTCGAGCCGCGCGCCGATGCACTCGATGGCGATGTCCGGGTTGATGGCCCGTAGCGTCTCCGCCGCCGAATCCACCTTGGCGCGGCCGATGCTTGCCTCGCGGTGCGCGACCTGCCTCTGCAGATTGGTGGCGTCGACCGTGTCGCCATCGGCCAAGATCAGCCGGCCGACGCCGGCGCTGGCCAGATACATGGCCGCCGGGCTGCCCAGACCGCCCAGCCCCACCACCAGCACCGTGGCCTGCAGCCACGCGTCCTGCGCCTCAACACCGAGTTCGTCGAGCAGGATGTGGCGGCTGTAGCGGGTGAGTTGGGAGTCGTCCATCAGACCCGCACGGTAGCCCCAGGAAACGTCGCGAGGATGGTCAGGTGCGAGACACGCGGCGCGCAGCGACCGAGACATACCTTGAGGGTAGGCGAGGAAGCGAGCACCGCGTGGCAAAGCAGATGACCACCGCAGCAGTTTCCCGTTAAGGCTTGATGATCGCGACGCCTTTCAGCAGATTGACCGCCTGCCCCATCAACGCATCCCCCGGCGCGCCGAACTCCACTGGCGTCTGCGCCGGCGGCTGGCCCAGCGGGTTGGCCGGCGCCGCTGGCTTGGCGGCATCGGCGGGCTTGGCCGGCTCTGCCTTCTTCTCCTCGCCACCGTTGGGATTGCCGAGGTGGCGCTGCAGGTCGGCCTCGCGCACGCGGCCGGCGCCGTCGCTGTTGGGGTCGTCCACCGCGATGTCCGGGGTGATGCCCTTGGCCTGGATCGAGCGGCCGTTCGGCGTGAAGTAACGTGCGGTCGTGAGCTTGATCGCGCTGTTGGCGCCGAGCGGCAGGATGGTCTGCACCGAGCCCTTGCCAAAGCTCTGCGTGCCCATCACCGCAGCGCGCTTGTGGTCCTGCAGGGCGCCAGCGACGATCTCCGAGGCCGAGGCTGAGCCACCGTTGATCAACACCACCATCGGCACGTTCTTGATGCCCGCCGGCAGGTCGGACAGGTAGTCCTCGCCGCCGCGCGCATAACTCTCCGGCACGCTGTAGAGCTTCATCTTGGAGTCGTCGGTGCGGCCATCGGTATAGACCACCAGCGCGTTCTTGGGCAGGAAGGCGCCCGACACGCCCACCGCGGCGTTGAGCAGGCCACCCGGGTCGTTGCGAAGGTCGAGCACCAGGCCCTTGAGGTCGGCTTGGTTCTCGGTGTACAGCCTGCGGATGGACTTGGCCAGGTCCTCGCCGGTGTGCTCCTGGAATTGCGTGATGCGGATGAAGCCGTAGCCCGGCTCGATCAGCTTGGCCTTGACACTCTGCGTCTTGATCACAGCGCGCGTCAGCTTGACCGGGAACGGCTTGGGCTCGCCCTTGCGCAGGATGGTCACGGTGATGTCGGTGTCGGGCTTGCCGCGCATGCGCTTGACCGCATCGTTGATGCTCATGCCCTTCACCGGCGTGTCGTCAAGCTTGATGATCAGGTCACCCGGCTTGAGGCCCGCGCGCGACGCCGGCGAGTCCTCGATCGGCGACACGACCTTGACGAAACCGTCTTCCATGCCGACTTCGATGCCGAGCCCGCCGAACTCGCCCTGCGTGCCGGCCTGTAGTTCCTTGAAGCTGTCCGGGTCGAGGTAGGCCGAGTGCGGGTCGAGACCCTGCAACATGCCGTTGATAGCCTCGTTGATCAACTTCTTGTCGTCCACCGGCTCGACGTAGTCGCTCTTGATGCGGCCGAACACCTCGGTGAACGCGCGCAACTCGTCGATCGGCAGCGGGGTGGCCGCCGTCTTGTTGGCTTCCGCCGAGAAATTGAGGCTGAGCATGACGCCGACCACGGCGCCGAGGGCCAGCAGCCCCAGTTGCGAGATGCGCTTGCGCATTGTCATGAGTCTCCGGGTAAGTGTCCGGCGGCGCCGTTGGCAGTGCCGGGATGAGCATTGTATTGCACGGCTTTGAGGGGCTTGCACCCGGAAGGTTGCAGCGCCAACCATCCCGGCGGCTTCGCGGGCCCAGCGGTGAGTCGCGGCAGCCGGTCCGCCATCAACGGCCCACCCACGCCAGCGGGTCCAGCGGCGTGCCGGCCTGCCGCAGCTCGAAGTAGAGCGCGCTGCCTTCGCCGCCGCCCGAACTGCCGACCTTGGCGACCGCCTCGCCCGAGGCCACCGTCTCGCCCGGCTGCCGCAGCAGGCTTTCGTTGTAGCCGTAGAGGCTCATGTAGCCGTCGCCGTGGTCGATGATGAGCAGGTTGCCAAAGCCGCGCAGCCAGTCGGCATAGGCCACCCGGCCGGGTGCCACGGCCAGCACCGGCGCGCCGGCGTCGGCGCGGATCAGCAGGCCCTTCCAGGCCAGACCGGTGTCGGCGCGCGGGCTGCCGAAGCGGTTCACCACCTCGCCGCGCACCGGCAGCCGCAGGCGTCCGCGCAGCGCCGCGAAGTCGCCTTTGAAGCCGCGCTCCGGTAGCGCCTCGTTGGCGATCGGCGGGGGCGCGCCAGCGCCTCCGGTGGTGCCTGGCGCCCGCGGCTTGGCCGCTTTGGGTGCCGGTGGTTTGAGCGCCGCGAGGCGTTCGATGAGCTTTGTCAGCCGCGTCTCGTCGCGCTTCAAGGTCTCGATCTGCTTGCGCCGCGCCTCGATGTCCTTGCCCAGCCGGGCCAGCGTGGCCGCGTGTTGCGCCTTCTGCGTCTCGAGCTTGCGCGCCTCGGCCTGTTGCTCGCGCTGCACCCCTTGCAACTCCACCCGCCGCGCGTCGATGTCGGCACGCAGTTCCGCCAGCCGCTGGAGCTGGCCTTGCAGCCGCCCGATCTCCTGCTGGCGCGCGGCGAGGATGCGCCGATAGGCCACCAGATCCCGCTGCAGGTCGGCCGGATCATGGCCGCCGAGCAACAGCCGCAGCGCATCGTCGTCGCCGCGCAGATACTGCCGCTGCAGCAGGCCGGCGATGCGCTCGCGCTGGGCATCGATGCGCGACTGCGTGCCCTCGGCATCGCGGCCGAGTTCGTCAAGGCGCTGGTTGATGCGCCGGCGCTCGCCGTCCAGCTCGTGCAGCCGCCGTTGCGTGGCAGAGATGGCCTGCTCCGACTCGCGCAGCGCGTCGGTGGTCTCGGCACGGCTGCCCTCGGCCTCTTCGATCGACTTCTGCAGCGACTGGATCTGCTTGCGGACGGCGGCGAGGTCCTCTTTTGGCGCGGCGTCCTTGGCCACGCCCGCCGACGAACGCGTCGCGTTGTCCGCCGCCGGCAGCGCCACGGAAAACATGCCTGCCATGACCGCAGCGGTCAGCGCGGCGGCGCGGACACCGGGTCGGAGGCGTGCCCGCTTGAGCATCCGCTTACCGGCTGCTCCAGGGCAGCGCCGACTCGAAGTCCAGCAGTGGCCGACCGGTCATCTCCTTGGGTTGCGACAGCCCCATCATCGCCAGTAGCGTCGGTGCGATGTCGGACAGCTTGCCGCCCTCGATCATGCGCGCCGGCCGCCCCATGTACACCAGCGGCACCGGGTTGAGCGTGTGCGCGGTGTGCGGCTGACCCGAGGCGTGGTCGAACATGTCCTCGGCATTGCCGTGGTCGGCGGTCAGCAGCACCTCGCCGCCGCACGCCAGCATGGTCGGGATGACCCGCGCCAGACAGGCGTCGAGCGTCTCCACCGCGCGGATGGCCGCCTGCAGATTGCCGGTGTGGCCGACCATGTCGCCGTTGGCATAGTTGCAGACCAGCAGCTGATAGCGCCGCGACTCGATGGCATCGATCAGCGCGTCGGTGACCGCCGGTGCGCTCATCTCCGGCTGCAGGTCATAGGTGTCGACCTGCGGACTTGGCACCAGTTGGCGGATCTCGTTGGCAAACGGCTGCTCGTTGCCGCCATTAAAGAAGTAGGTCACATGCGCGTACTTTTCGGTCTCGGCGATGCGGAACTGTGCCAGACCGAGGCTGGAGACGTACTCGCCGAGGCCGTTGCAGAGCGTCTGCGGCGGGTAGGCCACCGGCAGGTCGAGCGATTCGTCGTAGCGCGTCATGCAGACGAACTGGCCGAGCTTGGGCTGCCCCGGCCGCTCGAACTCTGCAAAGTCGGGCGTCGCCAGCACCCGAGTAAGTTCACGTGCGCGGTCTGAGCGGAAATTGAGGAACACCACCACGTCGCCGTCGCGCATGCTGACCGCTTGCTCACCGGGCGGCACGATCAGGGTGGGCTGCACGAACTCGTCCGTTTCTCCCCTGGCGTAGGCGGCCTCGAGCGCGGCCGACAGGCTCTCTGCGCTGAATTCGGCCTCGCCGCGCACCAATAGCCGCCACGCCCGCTCGACCCGCTTCCAGCGCCGGTCGCGGTCCATGGCGAAGTAGCGCCCGGTGAGCGAGACCACGCGGCCGCGGCCGATCTGCCGGCAGAAGGCCTCGAGCCGGTCGAGGTAGAGGTGCGCGCTCTGCGGCGGCGTGTCGCGGCCATCGGCGATGGCGTGCACGTACAGCCATTCGACGCCGTGGTTCGCCGCGAGGCGCAGCATGGCCTGCAAGTGCTGCTCGCTGGCGTGCACGCCGCCGTCCGACACCAGCGCCACCAGATGCAGCGCCTTGCGCGTGGTCGCCGCCTGCTCCACGGCACGCAGCAGCACCGGATTGCGCTCGAACTCGCCGGTGGCGATCGCGTGGTCGATGCGCGTCACATCCTGATAGACGATGCGCCCCGAGCCGATGTTCATGTGGCCCACTTCGGAGTTGCCCATCTGCCCGGCCGGCAGGCCGACATGCCCTTCGGAGGCGTCGATGCGGGTGTGCGGCCAGGTCCCGAGCAGGCGGTCGAGGCAGGGCGTGCGCGCCATCGCCACGGCGTTGTGGTCGCGCGCCTCGCGGCAGCCAAAGCCGTCGAGAATGATGAGCAGCGCCGGAGTGACGCTGCTGCGGGGCGTGGCGGGCCTTTCCGGTATCATCGCTTTGCCTCAGGTTTCGCGGCCCGGCGAGCGACTGCTCATCGGCCTCGAGGCGGCTGCTGCCGCGGGTTCTTGCGGCGGGTTCTGGCGCGGTGATCCTTCACGGTCGAGCATTGGCAATCAATCGTCGGATGGTACCACCTGAGCCGCCGGCATCGCCCGGGCCGCCTGCGCTTCCTGCCCTTCTCACCGTTGTTCTTTGCCGCGTCTTTCACCATGGATTTTCTGATCGAGAATTGGATGTTGGTCGGCATCGCCTTGCTGGCGGGTGGCGCCCTGCTGTGGGACATCCTCGGCGAGCGCCTCGCCGGTGTGCCGCGCCTGAGTCCCGCCGACGCCGTGCGCCTGATCAACCGCGACAACGCTGCCGTGGTCGACCTGCGCAGCGCCGAGGTGTTCGCCCGCGGCCACATCGCCGGTGCCGTCAACCTGCCGCAGGCGCAACTCGGGGAGGCCGGCACGCGTCTGGGCAAGGTCAAGGGCCGGCCGCTGCTGCTGGTCTGCGAGGGTGCCACCGGCGCGCTGGGCGCCGCCCGTCGCTTGCGCGAGGCTGGCTGCGAAAGGCTGCACCTGCTGGCCGGCGGCATGGATGCCTGGCGCGCCGCCAACTTGCCGGTGCGTTCGTGAGCGCACCCCGTGTGCTGATGTACACCACCGCGAACTGCCCCTACTGCGTCCGTGCCGAGCAGCTGCTGCACGCCCGCGGCGTGGCCCGCATCGACGCCGTGCGTGTCGACCTCGAGCCCGACCGCCGTGTCGAGATGCTGGCACGCAGCGGCCGCCGCACCGTGCCGCAGATCTGGATCGGCGAGACGCACGTGGGCGGCTACGACGACCTGCGCGCCCTCGATCTGGCCGGACGCCTGCTGCCCTTGCTCGCACCTGCGGCGCCGTAGCCCCGGGATCGGGCGGCACGCCGTTTCGCGTATGGCGATTCTCCGGCCTTCGGCTACAATCACCTGTTTTGCAGCACGCTTGGGTGCGCGGGTGCGCTTGGGCCGACCATAGCCGCTCTCTCGCGCACCGTTTTCGTCCGTTTCATTGTTTTTCGCCCGATTTATCGTCAAACAGTTCATCGTCAACCAGACGCGGTCCAAGCAGACCCGCCTTCAACCAGAACAGTCGCCGCGGCGACGACCCGGAGCACCCCGATGGCCGAACAGAACACCCCCGCACAAGACCAGAACAACGACGCCCAAGCCACCGGCCCGCAGTTCGCGATCGAGAAGCTCTACGTCAAGGACCTCTCGCTCGAAGTCCCTAATGCGCCGCAGATCTTTCTTGACCGCGAGCCGCCGCAGATCGCCATCGAACTGCAGACCAACGTCAACTCGCTCGGCGACAACATGTACGACGTGTCGCTCAAGGTCACTGTGACCGCCAAGGCTGGCGAGAAGACCGTGTTCCTCGTCGAAGTGGCGCAGGCTGGGGTGTTCGGCGTGACCGGCGTGCCCGAGGATCAGCTGCAGCCGATCCTCATGATCGCCTGCCCCAACATCCTCTTCCCCTATGCCCGCGAGACCATCTCGACCACGGTGACCCGCGCCGGCTTCCTGCCGGTGCTGCTCAACCCGGTCAACTTCGAGGCGCTGTACGCCCAGCAGCAGGCTGCCCGGCAGCAACAGCAAGTCCAATAAGGGAATGAGGGGGCGGCGCCGCGTCGTCCCCGTCGCGCGGCCGTGAGCGCATCGGCGTCCCCGGCTCCCGCCGCGCCGGCGCACCCTGCGCGTGCCGCGACGGTCGGACTGGAGTCGGTCGTCCACCGGCCGGGATCCGCCGCCCCGTTTTTTGCCGTGCTCGGCGCCGGGGCGTGGGGTACCGCCATGGCCGTGGCCCTGTCGGCACATGGCGCGCTTCGCCTGTGGTGCCGCGACCCGGCGCAGGCTGCCGCCATGCAGTCCTGCCGCGAGAACGTCCGGTTGCTGCCCGGCGTGACCTTGCCCCCGGCGGTGAGCGTGTCGTCCGACATCGCCGCGACGGTCGCCGGTGCGCCGCGCGTGGCACTGGCGGTGCCGGTCAATGCCGTGCGCGAGACCTGCCAGCGCTTGCGCGACTCAGGCGCGCTGGGTGCGGGCGCCGCTTTCTACCTGCTGTGCAAGGGCTTTGAACTCGCTACCGGCGAACTGCCGCACCGCGTGGTCGAAGCGGAATTGCCCGGGCACCCGGTGTTCGTGCTGTCCGGGCCGAGTTTTGCTGCCGAGGTCGGGCGTGGCCTGCCCACCGCCATCGCCTTGGCCGGGGTCGACATGGACAGCGCTCGCGCGCAGGTCGAGTCGGTGCACACCGCGCGTCTGCGCGTCTACGCCAGCAACGACCGGATCGGCGCCGAGGTCGGCGGCGCGGTCAAGAACGTCATCGCCATTGCAGCGGGCATCAGCGATGCCTTGGGTTTTGGCCACAACGCGCGCGCCGCGCTGGTGACGCGCGGTTTGGCCGAGATCGCCCGGCTTGGCGTGGCCCTCGGCGGGCAGGCGCAGACCTTCTACGGGCTGGCCGGCTTGGGCGACCTGGTGCTCACCACCACCTCCGATCTCTCGCGCAACCGCCGTCTGGGCCTTGCGGTGGGCCGGGGCGAATCGCTGGAGGCGGCCGCTGCCGCGCTCGGCCAGGTCGCCGAGGGCGTCAAGACGGCGCAGGCGGTGGCGCGCCTCGGCCGGGAGATGGGCGTCGAGCTGCCGATCACCGACGCGGTGTGCAGCGTGCTGTTCGACGGCGTGCCGGCCCAACAAGCAGTGGCGGCGCTGCTGGCGCGCGAGCCGCGCGCCGAGTTCGGCACCTGATCCCCGGCGGTCCCGGGCGCTTCAGGTGCCGCCGTCAAAGCCCAGCTGCCGCCAGGCCTCATAGACCAGCACCGCACCGGCATTGGCGAGATTCAGGCTGCGCTGCCCTGGACGCATCGGGATGCGCAGCCGCCGCTCCGGCGCGAAGCGCTCCAGCAACCAGTCCGGCAAACCCCGCGACTCCGGCCCGAGCAGGAAGGCGTCCCCCGCCGCGTAGGCCACCGCATCGTGGCGCAGCGCGTTGCGCGTGCTGCTGGCGAACACCCGCGCATCGCCCAGCGCCGCCTGGCACGCGTCCCAGTCGGCGTGCACCTTGAGCGTCGACCACTCGTGGTAGTCCAGACCCGCGCGTTTGAGGTCGCGGTCGTCCAGCCGGAAGCCCAGCGGCTCGATCAGGTGCAGTTGCGCGCCGGTGTTGGCGCACAGGCGGATCAGGTTGCCGGTGTTGGGCGGGATCTCCGGCTCGAACAGGATCAGGTGGAACATCGGCGCATGGTACGTGCACGGTGCCGCCGGCGCCCGCGCGCCACGCCATCCCACACGGTCACGTGGCGTGCTCAGGGGGCCGCCCGCGCCATGGCCACCGCATGCACCGCGGCCGCACCCGCAGCCCGGGCGGCGGCTGCGAGCGCCAGCAACGACGCCCCGGTGGTCAGCACATCGTCCACCAGCAGCACGTGCCGCCCGCGCAGGTCCGCATCCACCCGGTAAGCGCCGGCCACATTCGCCAGCCGCCCTTCGCGGTCGAGGCCCTGCTGGCGCGCAGTCAGGCGGGTCTTGGTCGCCGCCAGCAGCGGCGGTCGTCCCGGCAGCAGCGGCCGCAGCGCGCGTGCCATTACCGCCGCCGGGTTCTCGCCGCGCTCGGCCAGACGCGTGCGATGCATCGGCATGGCGATGAGCGCATCGACCGCCGGCAAGCGACCCGCCACGCGAGCCGCCCACAGCCGCGCCACCGTGGCATGGCCGCCATACTTGAAGGCGAGCACCACGCGGTCGGCCGGCTCGACGTAGCGCCAGAGGGTGAGTGCGGTAATTCCAGTGCCGCTCTCCGTCACGGCGGGCCTTTCTCGGGTCGCCTCTTCTCGCTCCCGCTCGCTTCGCTCGAAGGTCGCAGCGAAGAGCCTCCCCTGCAACGGCCCGCCCTCCGCGTCAGCGGCCAGGACCTCCGCCCCCGGCTGCTGCTCCGGCAACTCGGCCAGACACGCCGGGCAGAGTGCTTCGCGCGCACCGCCGGCGCACAGCAGGCACGCGCCCGGTAGCCAGAACTGTTCAATTAATGAGCAGATCGTATCGCGCAGCGCCGTCGATATTGACATTGCGCTCGCCGCCCCAGACACTCCGCCCCCAATTCCCGTTCCTTGCACCTGCGCGCTCCCCCATGGACTCCGTCACCGCTCCGCCCGCGGCTTCTGCCGAGTCAGCCGCGGGAGCCGCCCAGCCCGCCGGCCGCTGGACCCGCGACGCCATCCTCGAACTGCTCGAGCTGCCCTTTGCTGATCTGCTCTGGCGCGCGCAGACCGTGCACCGCCAGCATTTCGACGCCAACCGCGTGCAGCTGTCCCAGTTGCTTTCGATCAAGACCGGCGGCTGCCCCGAGGACTGCGGCTACTGCCCGCAGGCGGCGCGTTACCACGCCGGTGTCGATGCCACGCCGCTGCTGCCGCTGGAGCAGGTTGTCGCCGCCGCCACCGCCGCGCGCGAGGCCGGCGCCACCCGCTTCTGCATGGGCGCAGCATGGCGCAGCCCGAAGGATCGCGATATCGAGCAAGTGACCGAGATGGTCCGTGCCGTCGCTGACCTCGGTCTCGAGACCTGCGTCACCCTGGGCATGTTGCGTGACGGTCAGGCCGAGCGCCTCAAGGACGCCGGCCTCGACTACTACAACCACAACCTCGACACCGCGCCCGAGTTCTACGGGCAGGTCACCTCCACCCGCGACTACCAGGACCGCCTCGACACCCTCGAGCGCGTGCGCGACGCCGGCATCCACGTCTGTTGCGGTGGCATCCTCGGCATGGGCGAGAGCCGTTCGCAGCGCGCCGGGCTCATCGCGCAACTGGCCGCGATGCACCCGCAGCCGGAGTCGGTGCCGATCAACAATCTGGTGCGCGTCGAGGGCACGCCGTTGGCCAGTGCCGACCCGCTCGACCCGCTGGAGTTCGTGCGCACCATCGCCGCCGCGCGCATTGCCATGCCGCGCAGCCGCGTGCGCCTGTCGGCCGGCCGCGAAGAGATGAGCGACGAGATGCAGGCGCTGTGTTTCCTTGCCGGCGCCAACTCCGTGTTCTACGGTGAGCAGCTGCTGACCACCCCCAACCCGCGCGCGCAGCGCGACCGCGAGCTGTTCGCGCGCCTGGGCATGAGCACCGATGCAGGTCACTGACCTCCCGCGCAGCAGCCTGCCGGGCTGGCTGCAGGCGGCCCTCGCGCCGCCGCCGGAGGCGTCGCGCCGCTGTCGCACCACGGTGGACGCGCTGGCCGGTGCGCGCGTGACCGTGGCCGGCGAGACGCTGGTCAATTTTGCCGGCAACGACTACCTCGGCCTTGCTGGCGATGCGGCCTTGTGCGCGGCTGCCACCGCCGGGATCGCACGCTGGGGGGTGGGCGGCACCGCCTCGCACCTGCTCAGCGGCCACACCCGCGCCCACCAAACCGCCGAGGAGCACGCCGCCGCCTGGCTCGGCTTTGCGCGCGCCTTGCTCTTCTCCAGCGGCTATCTGGCCAACTTGGCGGTGGTCACGGCGCTGGCTGGACGCGGCGCCACGCTCTACGCCGACCGCCTCAACCACGCCTGCCTCAACGACGCCGCGCGGCTCTCCGGCGCGCGTCTGCGCCGCTACCGTCACGCCGACCTCGAAACGTTGGCGGCCTGGCTGGCGGCCGACCCGGCGCCGCAGAAGTGGGTGCTCACCGACGCCGTCTTCAGCATGGACGGCGACATCGCCCGCATCGACCGCCTGCTCGACCTGTGCCGCCGCTTCGATGCCATGCTGCTGATCGACGACGCGCATGGCTTTGGCGTGCTCGGTGGCGGGCGGGGGACGCTGCATGAACCGGCTTTCGCGCCGGCGGTGTTCCGGCACGGCATGGCCGACCCGCGGGTGGTGCTCATGGTCACGCTCGGCAAGGCTGCCGGCGCCGCCGGCGCGCTGCTGCTGGGCGCCGCGCCGCTGATCGAGGCGGTGGTGCAGCGAGGCCGCAGCTACATCTACACCACCGCCTTGCCGCCTTCGCTGGCCGAGGCGGCGACGGCCTCGCTGCAGCGCCTTGCTGACGCCGACTGTGACTTTCGTCGCGCCCAGCTTCTGGCCATGGCGGCCGAACTGCGGCAATCTCTCGTCCGCGCCGGTATCCCGTGTGGGCCGCTGGCCGATGCCCCCGACCCGGGCGTGGCGCCGGCTTTGCCGCCGACGCCCATCGTGCCGGTGCTGCTCGGCAGCGATGCACGCGCGCTCGCAGCGGCCGCCGCGCTGCGTCGCTGTGGGGTCTGGGTGCCGGCCATTCGTCCGCCGACGGTGCCGGCCGGAACTGCGCGGCTGCGCGTGAGTCTCTCCGCAGGCCACGGCGAGGGCGACCTCGCCAAACTGATCAATGTATTGAAGGAGTTGTTCTGTAATGGCTAATGCCCTGCCCACCTGGATCTTTCTGCACGGATGGGGGAGCAGCGCCGCGGTCTGGCGACCAGTGTGCGAGCGCCTCACGCGCACCCACCAGTTCGAGACTCCGGATCTCTTCGATCTGGCGCCGGATGCCGGGATCGACAGCATGGTCGCGGCCCTGCACGCGCGGTACCCGGGCCCGGTGGCGGTGTGCGGTTGGTCGCTCGGCGGCATTTACGCGCAAGCCTGGGCGCTGGCCCATCCGGAGCAGGTCCGCCGGTTGGTGCTCACCGCCACCACGCCGAGTTTCCTGCGCCGTGACGATTGGCCCTACGGCATGTCGCGCCACGAGCTCGACACCTTCACCGCGTTCTTCGAGGCCGACCCGCGCGAGACGCTCAAGCGCTTCGCCGCGCTCGGCGTGATGGGCGGGCGCGAGACCTCGCCGGCGGCCGGCGAGGTGCTGCGCGAGGCCGGGCGTTTCGCCATCGAGCATCAGGGTTTCCTCCGCGCCGGCCTGCGCACCTTGGCCGAAGCCGACTTTCGCGGGCGCATTCCGACGCTCGATTGCCCGGTCGATGTGGTGCACGGCGGCCTCGACCGCATCGTTCCAGTGGAGGTCGGCGAGTGGCTGGCCAACAGGCTGCCGCGCGGTTGCCTGACGCGCTGGGACGACGCTTCGCACGTGCCCTTCCTCGCCCGTCCGGACGCGTTCGCGCTGCTCATCGACGCCTACGGCGACGACCGCGATGTCTGATCTGGCGGGCGTGCAGCGTGCCTTCGGGCGCGCCGCACGCCGCTACGACGCAGCCGCCGTGCTGCAGCGTGAAGTCGGCAGCCGCATGCTCGAACGGCTCGATTACATCCGGCTGCAGCCGCAGCGCATCGTCGATCTGGGCTGCGGTACCGGCGCCTGGCTCGGCCCGCTGCGACAGCGTTTTCGTGGCGCCGACGTCACCGGCATCGACCTCGCCCTGCCGATGCTGCAGACCGCTGCCGCGCGCGACACGTTCTGGCGTCGGCTGCTCGCCCGCCCTTCGGCGACGCTGGTCTGCGCCGGCGCCGAGGCACTGCCCTTGCCGAACGGTAGCGCCGACCTGGTCTGGAGCAATTTGATGCTGCAGTGGCTGCCCGACCCGCAGCCGGCCTTGGCCGAGGCCTGGCGCGTGCTGCGCCCGGGCGGTCTGGTGATGTTCAGCACCTTCGGCCCCGATACCCTGCGCGAACTGCGCGAGGCCTTTGCCGGAGGCGGCCATGCGGCGGTGAACCGCTTCGCCGACATGCACGATATCGGCGACGCGCTGGTGCAGCTGCGCTACGCCGACCCGGTGATGGACGCCGAGCGGCTTGAGCTCACCTATGCCGACTTTGACGGCGTGGTGCGCGACTTGCGAGTCATCGGCGCCACCCATCTGCACGGCGGCCGCAGCCGCGGCCTCGGCGGCCGCGCGCGCTGGGCGCTGGCACGCCAACGCTACGAGGCGCATCGTCGCGCCGATGGCCGCCTGCCGGCCACCTTCGAGGCGGTCTACGGCCACGCCTGGAAGCCGGCCCATGTGCGCGCTGACGGCGCCGCGGTGGTGACCTTCCGCCGCCGCGCCCCGGCATGATCCCCGCCCCGCATGGCGGCTGCTTTGTCGTCGGCACCGACACCGGTGTCGGCAAGACGCTGGTCGCCTGCGCGCTGCTGCACGCGCTGCGCGCTGCCGGCCTGGCGCCACTGCCGATGAAGCCGGTCGCCAGCGGCTCCGAGCCCTCACCCGAGGGGCCGCGCAACGACGACGTGACGCAACTCATCGCCGCCAGCGGCCGCGACCTGACGCAGGACGAGGTCGCGCCGTTCCGCTACTTGCCGCCGATCGCGCCGCACATCGCCGCTGCCGAGGCCGGCCAGCCGATCGACCTTGAACATCTGGTGGCGCTCGCCGCGCAATTGGCGCAGCGAGGTCCGCTGGTGGTGGAGGGCGCCGGCGGTTTCCTGGTGCCCATCGACGCGCAGCGCACTCTGGCCGATCTGGCCGCCGCGCTCGGTCTGCCCATGGTGCTGGTGGTCGGCATGCGACTGGGCTGCCTCAATCATGCGCTGCTCACCGCCGAGGCCCTCGCCGCACGCGGCCTGCGCCTGGCCGGTTGGGTCGCCAACGGGATCGATCCGCAGTTCGAACGCGCCGAAGCGAACCTCGCCACGCTCGCCGCGCGCCTCCCGGCGCCTTTGCTGGCCGCCGCGCCATGGTCGGCCTCGCCCGACCCGGCAGCGCTCGCCGCTACCTTGCGCTTGCCGGCACTGGCCTGAGACCCCCAAGCCCCGCCGGCCGGCTTGCGGGTAGTCTCGCCACTGGGCTTGGCTCGTCGGCCCACCGGTAGCCTCGCTGGCCGCCTTGCCGGCCTCGCCCCCTCCCGGATCATCCCCTGTCCGCGCCGCGCCGTCCGTGTCCACGGACCGACTTTTGCCGGATGGCCACGGACTGTCCTCGCCAAGACGGCGACGCGAGATACCAAAGTCGACAGAAAAAGTTCCTCGCGCTTGACTGAATTAGACTAAAACTAAGACAATCGCACCGAGAAACATAAAGCCTCATCGGCCATGCCCTGCTCGCTGGCAATCGAGAACGGAGTCCTGACAGCCATGGGGCGACCGAACGATGCACTCGGGCGACGGGGTCGCATGTGGGTCATGGTTTTTCTGTCGGTGTTTTGCATGTTGGTGGGCACCGCTTGGACCGTGATCGGCGCATGGCCGGTGCTGCCCTTCGCCGGGCTGGAGGTGCTTTGTCTTGCCGGGGCATGGTTGTACATCTCCTGGCACGCCGACGACTACGAGTACGTGGTCATCGGCGAGGGCAGGGTGGCGGTGGACCTGCGGCGGGGCACGCGGGTTGAGCGGCACGCGTTCCAGATTCCGTGGACGCGGGTGGTGACGGAGCAGGAGGAGGCGGGACGGTGTCGCGTCAGGTTGCAGTCGTCGGGGCGCGATGTGGAGGTTGGGGTCTGGTTGCCGCCAGACCGCCGCGGCGATTTCGCCGAGGCGCTCCGCAGACACCTCCGCGCCTCCGGATCGTCGGCCTGAGGGCTGACTTGTCGGGCAGATTTGGTGTGCTAGGGAGAGTCACATGAGCAGCAAGTGGAAGTGTCTGGTCGCCGTGCTGGCGGCCATCGTCCCGGCGGTGGTCTTCGCCGACTACACATGGAACTTTCCGGAACCGGCGACACCGCTCGCTTTGGACACCCTGAATGTCCACAATAAATTCATGATCATCACCATCGTGATCTTTACCGCGGTGCTGGCGATCATGTTGTATTCGATGGCCGTGCACCGCAAAAGCGCGGGCCACAAGTCGGCCGATTTCACCGGTCCGAAGAACCGCAAGCAGCTGATCTGGACGCTGGTGCCGTTCGCCATCCTGCTCTACATCGACTTCATCCTCATGGGCATCCCGGCAGCGCATTCCATTTTCATGATGGAAGACACCAAGACCAATGCGCAGATGGTGCTCAAGGTCACCGGTAGCCAGTGGAAGTGGCAATACGAGTTCATCGACGGCGATGCTCAGGGCATCAAGTTCGTCAGCAACCTGACCACGCCGCAGGACCAGCTCTACAAGGGCGCACCCAAGGGCGAGCACTACCTGCTCGAGGTCGATAACGAATTGGTGCTGCCGACCAACAAGAAGATCCGCGTGCTGCTCACTGCCACCGACGTCATTCACAACTGGTGGGTGCCGCAGTTCGGCGTGGCGCGCGACGCCATCCCCGGTTTCCTGCGCGAGACCTGGCTCGAGATCGAGAAGCCCGGCATCTACCGCGGTCAGTGCAAGGAGCTCTGCGGTCGCGGCCATGGCTACATGCCGGTGGTGGTCCGCGCCGTGCCTGAGGAAGAGTTCAAGACCTGGGTGGTGGCCAAGAAGGAAGAGGCCAGCAAGCTCGCCGCCGCCGCCGACAAGGAATGGTCGAAGGACGAGCTGATGGCCAAGGGTGGCGAGGTCTACAACAAGATCTGTGTGGTCTGCCACCAGGCCAATGGCCAGGGCCTGCCGCCCGCCTTCCCGGCCTTGGCCGGCAGCAAGGTGGTCAACGGTCCGGTGGTCGATGCCAGCGGTCACCTCATCAAGGACAGCCACCTTGACCGCGTGCTCAACGGCAAGGCCGGTACTGCCATGCAGGCTTTCAAGAACACGCTCTCCGATGCGGAGATCGCCGCGGTCGTGACCTACGAGCGCAATTCCTTTGGCAACACCATCGGCGGGATCATTCAGCCGACCCAGGTGGCGGGTCTCCGCTGACCTGACATCGCATCTACAAGGAGACCCAGATGTCGACCGGATCCGCAGCGGCACACGACCACGCGCACCACGACCATGATGCCCATCACGGTCCCTCCGGGCTGGCGCGTTGGCTGTTCACCACCAACCACAAGGACATCGGGACCATGTACCTGATGTTCTCGATGATCATGTTCCTGATCGGCGGCTCGCTGATCCTGAGCGTGCGCGCCGAGTTGTTCCAGCCCGGCATCCAGATCATCCAGCCCGAGCTGTTCAACCAGCTCATCGGCCTGCACGCGCTGGTGATGATCTTCGCCGCGCTGATGCCAGCCGCCACCGGCTTTGCCAACTGGATGCTGCCACTGCAGATCGGCGCCCCCGACATGGCCCTGCCGCGGCTTAACAACTGGGGCTTCTGGCTGCTGCCGCCGGCCGGCACCATCCTGCTCATGCCACTGGTGCTGTACTTTTTCGGCATCGGTACCGGCGGCGCGGATGCCGGCTGGACGCTCTATCCGCCGCTGTCGACGCAGAGCGGCTGGGGCATCGACTTCGCCATCCTGGCGCTGCACCTGATGGGTATCTCGTCGGTGATGGGCTCGATCAATGTGGTGGTGACCATCCTCAACATGCGTGCTCCCGGCATGACCATGATGAAACTGCCGATGTTCGCCTGGGGCTGGCTGATGACCGCCTTCCTGCTCATCGCCACCATCCCGGTGCTGGCCGGCGCCATCACCATGCTGCTGACCGACCGTCACTTTGGCACGCATTTCTTCAGCGCCGCGGGCGGTGGTGACCCGATCCTGTTCCAGCACCTGTTCTGGTTCTTCGGCCACCCCGAGGTCTATATTTTGCTGCTGCCGATCTGGGGCTTCATCCCGCACATCCTCGAAACCTTCGCGCGCAAGCCCATGTATGGCTACAAGGCGCAGGTGTGGTCGCTGGTGTGTATCGCCGCGCTGTCGGTGATCGTCTGGGCGCACCACTTCTTCACCGCCGGCATGCCGGTGCAGGCGCTGCTGTACTTCATGTACAGCACCATGTCGATCTCGCTGCCCTTGGCGGTGCTGTTCTTCTGCTGGATCGCCACCATCTGGCGCGGCTCGATGACCTTCGAGACGCCGATGCTGTTTGCCCTCGGCTTCATCATCCTGTTCGGCATTGGCGGCCTGACCGGCCTGGTGCTGGCTGACGTGGCGGCGGACGCGCAGTACCACCACAGCTACTTCGTGGTGGCGCACTTCCACTACACCCTGTTCGCCGGCGGCATCATGGGCGTGATGGCGGGCGTCTACTACTGGCTGCCGAAGATGACCGGCCACATGTACAACGAGAAGCTCGGCAAGGCGCACTTCTGGCTCACCGCGATCTCGTTCAACCTGACCTTCATGCCGCAGTTCTTCGTCGGTCTGGCTGGCATGCCGCGCCGCATCCCGGACTACGCGCTGCAGTTCACCGAGTTCAACATGATTTCGACCATCGGCGCGTTCGCCCTCGGTCTGTCGCAACTGATCTTCGTCTACAACGTCGTGACCACCTGGCGCGGCAAGGGCGAGAAGGCCAGCGACGGCGTTTGGGAAGGCACCAAGGGTCTGGAATGGCAGCTTTCCAGCCCGCCGCCGCACCACAGCTGGGATCCCCAGCCGGTGATCAAGTAAGGGGCCGCGCGTGGACACGCACCTGCAAGACCCCGCGCGCAGCCGGCGCATCGCCATCGTCCTCGCGGTGGTGGCGGTGGCCTTCTACATCGGCACTTTCCTCTTCTGGGCGCCGCAGCCGTGAGTGACGCCGCCGTCCGCAGCCAGGCCAATCGCAGGCTCGCCCTGCGCTTGCTGGGTGGCGTGGCGGCAGCCTTTGCATTCGGCTTTCTGCTGGTGCCCCTGTATGACGTGATCTGCGATGTCACCGGCCTCAATGGCAAGACCCGCGGCACCGCCGTGGCGATGGCCGAGACGCAGGTCGACACCAGTCGCACGGTGCAGGTCGAGTTCATCAGCGCCACCATGCCGGGCATGCCCTGGGAGTTCAGCGCCGGCCAGCCGCGTGTCAGCGTGCACCCCGGCGAGATCACCACGGTGCACTTCCGCGTGCGCAACATGACCGCCTCGACCATCACCGGGCAGGCCGTCCCGAGCGTCAGCCCGGGCAAGGCCGCGTCCCACCTGCAAAAGCTCGACTGTTTCTGTTTCAAGCAGCAGACGCTGGCGCCCGGAGAAGTCCGTGACATGCCGGTGTCTTTCATCGTTGACCGTCGTCTGCCCGACGATGTCAGCGCCCTGACCCTGTCGTACTCGTTTTTTGCCGTGGACGCCGCCGCCGGCGGCAGCCGCAGCTGAACGGAGCCGGCGATGCGCCACAGTTCTTTCCGCACCGCCCACGCCCCGCAGTTCCAACCGCTCGCAGCATAAAGGGGAGACCAATGAGCGACTCACACGCGCACAGCGCCGGCAGCTATTACGTTCCGTCGCACAGCCACTATCCGTTCACCCTGGCGCTCGGTCTGTTCGCCCTCGCGCTCGGCTTCATCTTCAACATGAACGGCAAGGTCCCGGGCTGGGCCATGCTCCCCGGCACTGCGGTGATCCTCTACGTGGTCTGCGGCTGGTTCGGCGATGTCATCCGCGAGAACCGCTCCGGCACCTTCAAGGGCTGGGAAGACCGCGCCTTCCGGCTCGGCATGCTCTACTTCATCGGCTCCGAGGTGATGTTCTTCGCCGCGTTCTTCGGTGCGCTGTTCTACGTGCGCAACCTGGCGGTACCCGACCTGCTGAGTTTCGACTTGCTCTACCCGACCTTCGAGGGAAGTTGGCCGCTCGCCGGCAAGGGGCCGAGCACCGACATCCCGGCCTTCACGCCGATGGGCGCTTGGGGTCTGCCGGCGCTTAATACCGCGCTTCTGCTCACCTCGGGTGTGACGGTGACCATCGCCCACTGGGCGCTGCTGCGCGACAACCGCACCTGGCTCATCCTCGGACTGGCGGCCACCGTGCTGCTCGGCGCAGCGTTCATGGTCTGCCAAGGCATCGAGTACCACCACGCCTACACCGAACTGGGCCTGACGCTCGGCAGCGGCGTCTACGGCGCCTCGTTCTTCATGCTCACCGGCTTCCACGGCCTGCATGTAACCATCGGAGCGATCATCCTGGCGGTGGTGCTCGGCCGCGCGCTGCGCGGGCACTTCAGCAGCAAGGACCACTTCGCCTTCGAGGCCGCCGCTTGGTACTGGCACTTCGTCGACGTCGTCTGGCTGGGCTTGTTCGTGTTCGTCTATTGGCTGTGATGATTGCTACGCCGGCCCGCACTGCGGGCGCGGACTTTTGCAGTGACAAGGGCGGCGCCGGCGGGCGCCGTCTTGCGCGTGGGGCGACCTACATCGGCACGCGCGACTGCAGCAGACCCGATTGGAAGCCGACGATCAGCAGGACGAAGAGCAGCACGGAGAGCCCGATGCGCAGGGTGAGCGCGCGCACGGTCCTCTCTCCGCCGTTGCGGTCGCGGAACAGGAACAGCGCGGCGGACAACAGGCTGCCGATGATCGCGGCCAGCATGAGCAGGATGATCACTTTCACGGGTCCGTCCTCGAGGGTGGCGGCCGGGCGGCCGCGTCCGGAGCATTATCGGGTTGCCGCACCGTGACCGCAAACCTCGCGTTGCGCGCGCGCCCCCGCCTGTTCCGGCCGTCGATGCTGTCCACCTGCCTGATGGTGGCGCTGGTGCCGCTGTTCATCAGCCTTGGCGACTGGCAGTACGGCAAGGCGCAGGACAAGATCGCGCGGCAGGCGGCGCTGGAGCGACGCCTCGCCGGCCCGGTGCTGGACCTGGCAGACCTCGGCCCCGCACGAACCGGCCTTCGCCAACCGGCTGCCGGCGAATCCGCTCCGGGCGGACGCGACGCCGCTCTCCCCGACATCGAATACCGTCCGGTGCGCCTGCATGGCAGGTGGGAGGCGGCAGAGGGCTTCCTGCTCGACAATCAAGTGTTCGATGGCCAGGCCGGCTACGCCGCCATCGCACCCCTCCGCCTCAACGGCGGCGGTGTGGTGCTGGTCAACCGCGGCTGGGTGGCGGCGCCCGCCGACCACCGCGAGGTGCCGGCGGTGGCGCCGCTGGCGAGCGCGACGTTGCCGTCCGCGGAGCGGTCG
This sequence comes from Rhodocyclaceae bacterium, assembly GCA_018882975.1. GTDB lineage: Bacteria > Pseudomonadota > Gammaproteobacteria > Burkholderiales > UBA3065 > UBA3065. Next base: position 24,209 of record VEQZ01000005.1, read on the forward strand.
GGCGCCGGGCCAGCCGCCACCGCAGCGACGGTCAGCGTCAAGGGCCTTGCCGTGGCGCTGCCGCGCCCCGGCCTGCAACTGGCCGGGGCCAGCAACGCCGGTGCGGTGCACGCCTTTATCGATGCGTCGGCGCTCGCCGCGCGATTCGGTGCGCCGGTGGCAGGCTGGATGCTTATCCTCGACCCCGACGCGCCGGATGCGCTGCGCGTGCAGTGGCCGCAGCCGGCCGAACGGGTGCACACCAACCTGGGCTACGCCTGGCAATGGTTCGGCTTCGCCGTCGCCGCCATCGGCATCTGGCTGTGGCAGGGCTGGCGCCGCGCCCGCGAAGGGGGTGCGACATGACCCGCCAGCGTCTCATCCTGCTCGGGCTGTTCGCCGCCTTTGCCGCGCCCTTCCTTGTCGGCTTCGGCCTGTTCGCCGGCGGCTGGCGTCCGGATACGGTGCATCCGCACGGGGTGTTGGTGCAACCGGCGCCGGTGCTGCGCGCGCCGCAGTGGTCGGCGCTGCTCGGCAGCGACCCGGTGCCCGGCCAGTGGACCCTCGCCATGCTGGCGCCGGCCGAATGTGACGCGGCTTGCCGCAAGACCCTCTGGCTCATGCAGCAGATCGAATCGACCCAGGCGCGCGAAGCCAGCCGGGTGCAGCGCGCCGTGCTGGTGGCCGACGCGCCTTCGGCTTCGCTGCGCGAGGCGGTCGAGCAGATCGGCCAGACCGTGATCTGGCAAGGGCCGCTCGCTGACTTGCGCGCTGCGCTGCCAAGCGCCGGCGAGGGTGCCGTGCGCCTTGCCATCATCGACCCGCAAGGCAGCCTGATGATGGTCTACCCGGATGCTTTCGACCCCAGCGGGGTTCGCCGCGACCTTGAGCGGCTTCTCAAATTCTCGTGGATCGGCTGAGCCGAGATCGGAGTCGTCATGACCAGCCTCACCCAGAGCCTCAACCTGCAGTTCGCCGCCGTCAGCGTCCGCAACTTCTACATCCTCTGCAAGCCAAGGGTGACCGGGCTCATCGTCTTCACCGCGGTGATCGGCATGCTGCTCGCCATGACACCGGAGACCTCGTGGGTCACGCTGCTGGCGGCCACGGTGGGCATCGGTTTGGCGTCGGGGGCTGCGGCCGCCTTCAACTGTATGGTCGAGCAACAGATCGACGCGCGCATGCAGCGCACCCGCCACCGCCCGACCGCTCGCGGCGACGTCACCACGCCGGCGACCCTGCTGTTCGCGATGCTCACTGGTGTCACCGGCTTGGCCGTTCTGCACACCTGGGTCAACGATCTGACCATGTGGCTGACCTTGGCCACCTTCGTGGGCTATGCGGTCGTCTACACCATCTTCCTCAAACCGGCCACGCCGCAGAACATCGTCATCGGTGGCGCGTCGGGCGCCATGCCGCCGGTGCTCGGCTGGGCGGCGGTGACCGGCACCGTGACGCCCGAGGCGCTGGTGCTGTTCCTCATCATCTTTCTTTGGACGCCGCCGCACTTCTGGGCGCTGGCGCTCTACCGCCGCGACGACTACGCTAAGGTCGACATGCCGATGCTGCCGGTGACGCATGGCGAGAAGGTGACGCTGGTGCACATCGTCGGCTACACCGTGATGCTGGCGCTGGCTGCCTTCATGCCGGTGACCATGGGCATGGCCGGCTGGGTCTATCTGGCCGCCGCGGTGGTGCTCAACGGCCTGTTCCTCGGCTATGCCATCCGCCTCTACCAGCACTACACCGATGCGTTGTCGCGCGAGATGTTCCGCTACTCCATTGTTTACCTCGCGGCGACCTTTGCCGCGCTGCTGGTGGACCGCGCGCTTGCCTGACCGGGATGCGGTGCGTGCCCGCAGCATACGGTGCCATGCGTCGCACGCGATTGCGGTTTAGACTCGCGAGTCGTCACCCGCCATTGCCTGGCCCATGTTCAGCCTGACCAGTCGCGCCGCAGCCCTGCTCGCCTTGTGCGTGGTGGTGCTCGGCGCTTACGTTCGCATTCACGACGCCGGCCTCGGCTGCCCCGACTGGCCGGGTTGTTACGGGCAACTGGTGGGCGTGCCGGAAGCCTCCCACGAGATCGCTGCCGCCGAAGCCGCCTACCCCGGCAGTCCGGTCGAGACCGGCAAGGCGTGGAAGGAGATGGCGCACCGCTACCTCGCCGGTGCGCTGGGACTTGTCATTCTCGGCTTGGCTGTGGTCGCCTTGCTGCAACAACGCCCCGCGCGTCGCCTGCTGGCGACGACCTGCGTGGTGGTGCTGGCCCAGGCGACCCTCGGCATGCTCACCGTCACCGAGTTGCTGCGGCCAGGTATCGTCACGCTGCACCTGATCGGCGGCATGACCACGCTCGCCCTGCTCACCGCCGCCGCGGCGGTGTCGATGCCCGCAGGTGCCAACTGGCGTCTGAGTCAACGCCCCGAGTTGCGTCCCTTCGTGTTGGCGGCCCTCGTCTTGTTGACCGTGCAGATCGTGCTCGGCGGCTGGGTGAGCACCAACTACGCCGGGCTTGCCTGTACCGACCTGCCGACCTGCCACGGGGCATGGTGGCCGGCCATGGATGCAACGGGCTTCGACCTGACGCGCGAACTGCACATGGACGGCGATGGCCAACCCATCGGTGGCACCGCGCTGGTGGCGATCCACTGGGCACACCGCCTCGGCGCGGTGGCTGCCACGCTGGGGGTGCTGCTGTTGGCGCAGCGCTTGCTTCGCGCCGGCTTGGGCGCATGGGCCGCCTGGCTCTGCTTCCTGCTGCTGGCGCAACTCTCGCTCGGCATCGCCAACGTCCTGCTGCACCTGCCGGTGGTGCTGGCCGCGGCGCACAACGCCGGCGCCGCGTTGCTGCTCATGACGCTGGTCTGGTTGCTGGCGGCCGGTCAGCCAGCGCGCGAGCGGAGGGTGTTTCTGTGAGGGACAGAGCCTTGGCTGAGGCGCGGATTCGGGCCCCCGTAGTGACCAAGTGCAGCCGGTCGTTGCGCTCGCGCGGTTCCTCTCTGGCGCTCGCTGCGGCGATGACGGTGCTGCTCGCGGCGTGCGGCGAGCCGACCAGCCACGTCTTCAACTCGACCAACCTTACTGGCGCCACTTTCGCGCGCGACTTCCAGCTCACCGACCACACCGGCCAACCGCGCACGCTGGCCAGTTACCACAGCAAAGTGGTGATGGTCTTCTTCGGCTACACCTTCTGCCCGGAAGCCTGCCCGACCACACTCGGCGAGACCGCGGCCACCCTCAAACTGCTCGGCAAGGATGCCGAGCGGGTGCAGGTGCTGATGGTCACAATCGATCCCGAGCGCGATTCGCAGGACCTGCTTGCGAAATACGTCCCGGGCTTCGGGCCGCAGTTTGCCGGTCTGCGTGGTGACCGCGCCGCCACCGATGCGTTGGTCAAAGAGTTCCGACTGGTCGCTGACCGAGTCGGCGATGGTCCGAACTACACGTTTGATCACACCACCGGCATTTATGTCTACGACCCGGCGGGGCGGCTGCGACTGTTTGCCGCTTCGTCCAAAGGGCCCGCGCTGCTGGCGGCCGACCTCAAGGGTCTGCTCAGCGGCGGCTGACCGCCGCCTTCGCATCGCGCGGACGGTTCAGGCGCTGAACGCGCCGCACCAAACGACGCCGCCGCGCGCCGACGTAACCAGTTGACCCCCAGTCCGCCGCTCAGTCCGCGGTGACGCCCTGCGCCTCCAGCGCCGCGCGCAGTCGCTTCATGGCCTGCGCCTCGATCTGGCGGATGCGCTCCGCCGACACGCGGTATTCGGCGGCGAGTTGGTGCAGCGTCGGCCCGCCGTCGTCGCCCAGCCAGCGCGACTCGACGATGCGCCGACTGCGTGCGTCGAGCGTCGCCAGCGCGGCCTGCAGCCCCTCGCCGACGACGTGGTCGCGGCGTGCGCTGTCGAGCCGGGCCTCGGGCGTGCTGGCCTCGTCGGCGAGGTAGCGGATCGGCGCATTGACCGCCTCATCGTCACTGTCGCAGGGGTCGAGCTGCACGTCGCCACCGCTGAGCCGCAGGTCCATGTCAAGCACGTCCTCGGGGCGCACGTCAAGCTGGCGGGCGATGATCTCGGCGTCGGCGGCGCTCACCGCGCGGCTGTCGGCCTTGAGGCTGCGCAGATTGAAGAACAGCTTGCGCTGCGCCTTGGTGGTGGCAAGCTTGACCAGCCGCCAGTTGCGCAGGATGTACTCGTGGATCTCGGCGCGGATCCAGTGCAGCGCGAACGAAACCAGACGTACACCGCGCTCAGGGTCGAAGCGGCGCACCGCCTTCATCAGCCCGATATTGCCTTCCTGCACCAAGTCGGGCTGGGGCAAGCCGTAGCCGATGTAGTTGCGCGCCACGCTGACCACCAACCGCAGGTGCGACATCACCAACTGGCGCGCGGCGTCGAGGTCGTTGTCGTCGCGCAGGGCGCGCGCCAGGCGAACCTCCTCGTCATGGCTGAGCATGGGCAGGCGGTTGACCGCTGCAACGTAGGCGTCAAAACTGCCCAGCGAATTGGGCAAGGGCATTGGCAGAGTGGCTTGCAATCGCATCTCCTATCGGCTCCGCAGCCGCGCGATGGCGCAGTGAGGAGGCACACCATACGAATTTAGCACTCTCCGCTCGAGAGTGCTAAGGCGGGCGATTCTTGGATGAGTCTGCCCGCGATCGGTTCCGCGCGGACTGACCGGCGTCAAGCGTCGGCGACCCGGCCGCCCCAGGGGCCCGGATGCAGGCGGCCGGCGGGCCCGCTAGCGGCGGTCGGTGGTGGCCAGATGCTGGCGCACGCCCAGCCACGCCGTGATCCAGCCCAGCAACAGTGCGATGCCGAGCACGGCGAGGCCGGTCTGCGGGGGCACTGAAGCCGGCGGTGTGTCGATGCCCCATACCGTGGCCAACGGTCCGACCCAGCCCGCCACGCGCTGCAGCAACAGCTCCGCCAAGCCCCAGCCGAGCCCGGCACCCAGCAGCGCCAGCAGCGTGCCGCGTGCCACGAAGGGTCGCCGCACGAAGGCTGCCGAGGCGCCGAGCAGGCGGATCAGTTCGATCTCTTGTTGGCGCCCGGCCAACTGCAGGCGAATGGTGTTGAACACCACCACCGCGCCACTGGTGAGCAGCAACACCACCACGCCCTGCGCCATCAGCCGAAGCGTGCCGCTGACGTGGCGCATGCGCTCGACCATCTCGCGGTCGGCCAGCACCTCATCGACGTCGCCGCGGGCCCGCCAGCGCTTGAGCAATTGGTCGGTGCGCGCCGCCGGCAGGTCGGCGGCCAGCGTCACCACCAGCGCGTCGGGCAGCGGGTTGCCGCCGAGCCCTTCGAGCAGATGCGGTTCGCCGAGGTCGCGCGACAGGCGTTCGAGCGCCGCCTCGCGACTGACGAAGCGCACGCGCTCTACACCCGCATCAGCCCGCACCGCGCGCTCGAGTGCGTTGCGGGCGGCCTCTCCGGTGCCCCCGCGCAACACCAGCGTGACCTCCGGCGCGAAGCGGCCGGCCCCCGGCACGCTGCGGCCGAGGCTCGCGTCGCCAAGCCAGACCACCGCGGCGAGGCCGAGCCCGAAAGCGCAGGCGAGCGCCAGCAGGTTGAACAGGCTGGCCAGCGGTTCGCGCCACAATTGGGCCAGCGCACCACCATAGGCGCGTATCCAGAACACCACCGCGTTCATGTGACCCACCCCTTGCCGCCACTGCCAACGGTGTACGCGCGGCCGGCCTCGACTTTGACGGCGCGTCCGGCGAGGCGGTCGCGAAACAGCGGATCGTGGGTGGCCACCACCACCGTGGTGCCAATGGCATTGAAGGCCTTGAGCATGTCGGCGATGGCCGCCGCTTGAGCGGCGTCGAGATTGCCGGAAGGCTCGTCGGCAAGGATCAGCGCCGGTCGCGACACCACTGCGCGGGCGATGCACAGGCGCTGCTGCTCGCCGCCCGAGAGGTTGTCGGGGCGCGCGCTTTCGCGGTCGCCCAGGCCGACCTTCTCGAGCGCGGCGCGCGCCCGCTTGCGCGCCTCGGCCCCACGGTAACCGGCGATCTCCAGCGGCACCAGCACGTTCTGCAGGGCGTTGCGGTCGTGCAGCAGCTTAAAGTCCTCGAAGATCAGGCCGATCTGCTGGCGCACCAGCGCCAGCCGCCCCGCGTCGAGCTGCGCCGGGTTCTGGCCGAAGATCTCCACCGTACCGGACGAAGCCCGCTCGATGCCCCCCATCAGCCGCAGCAAGGTGCTCTTGCCGGCGCCCGAGGGTCCGAGCAGCACCACCATCTCGCCGCCAGCGATCTGCAAGTCGACCTCGCGCAGCGCTTCGCTGCCATCGGCGTAACGCTTGCCCACCCGGCGCAGGCTGATCACGGCAGCAGCGCCTCGACGAATTCCTGCGCCGAGAACGGCTGCAGGTCGTCGAGCCCCTCGCCGACGCCGATGAAACGCACCGGGATTGGCCGCGCGCCGCAGGCCAGCGCAACCAGCACGCCGGCTTTGGCGGTGCCGTCGAGTTTGGTGACCACGAGCCCGGTGACGCCGATCGCGCGGTCGAAGGCGGCGATCTGCGCCAGCGAGTTCTGGCCGATGTGCGCGTCGAGCACCAGCAGCACCTCGTGCGGGCCGCTGGCGTCGGCTTTGGCGATGACGCGTTTGACTTTGGCCAACTCGTCCATCAGGTGCAACTGGGTGGGCAGGCGGCCGGCGGTGTCGGCGATCACCACGTCGGCGCCACGCGCACGGCCGGCGTTGACGGCGTCGAACACCACCGCGGCCGGGTCGCCGCTGTCCTGGGCGATGACGTCGATGCCGTTGCGCTCGCCCCAGATGCGCAACTGCTCGCGCGCGGCGGCGCGGAAGGTGTCGCCGGCAGCCAGCAGGGGCTTCTGTCCGTGCGTCTGGAACCAGCGCGCCAGCTTGCCGATGGAGGTGGTCTTGCCACTGCCGTTGACACCGGCGACCATGATGATGAAGGGTCGCTGCGCCGACGTGTCGAGCGGCTGCTCGAGCACCTGCAGGCGCGCCAGCAAGGCCTTGCGTAAGGCGCCGCGCAGCGCATCGACGTCCGTGAGCGCGTCGCGCGCCACGCTGCGGCGCAGTTCCTCGAGCAGGTCCTGGGTGGCGGCGATGCCGACATCGGCTGCCAGCAGTGCCGCCTCGAGGTCATCGTAGACCCCGGCATCGATGGCGCGGCGGCCGTGCACCACGCTGCCCAGCGCTTCACCCAATGCGCCGCTGGCGCGGCCGAGCCCGGCCTTGAGGCGCTCGCGCCAGCCGGGCGCCGCCGCGACCGCCGCAGCGCTGGAATCCCCCGTGCCTGAGGGGGCGGAGGCCTTGCCGAAGAAACTAACCATGCGCAGGGGGGTCGGAGAGCCTTGACCAAACCACCGGATTGTAGCCTTCCACCATGACACGCCGGATGCCACCCCTCCTGACACGCCTTTTCCGTCCACTTGCCCTGCTCGCCGCGCTTGCTGCCGCGTCGTTGGCGCAGGCCGCCCCCGAGACCTTTGAGACCACCCTGGGCAACGGCATGAAGGTCATCGTCCGGCCCGACCACCGCGCGCCCGTGGTGATGAGCCAGGTCTGGTACCGCATCGGCAGTGTCGACGAATTCAACGGCACCACCGGCATCTCGCACGTGCTCGAACACATGATGTTCAAGGGCACCGCCAAGGTGCCCTCGGGCGAGTTCTCCCGCCGTGTCGCCGCGGCCGGCGGCAAGGAGAACGCCTTCACCAGCCGCGACCAGACCGTCTACCACCAGCAACTGGCTGCGCGCCATTTGCCGCTGGTGCTCGAACTGGAGGCCGATCGCATGCGCAACCTGCTGCTTGACGAGGCCGAGTTCAAGAAAGAGATTCAGGTGGTCATGGAAGAGCGCCGCTGGCGCATCGAGGACCAACCCGGCAGCCAGGTCTACGAGACCATGGTCGGCACCGCGCTGCAGGCGCACCCCTACCGCATCCCGGTGATCGGTTACATGGACGACCTGCGCAACCTGACCATCGACGATGTGCGCGCCTGGTACAAGCGTTGGTATGCGCCCAACAACGCCACCTTGGTGGTGGTCGGCGACGTGCAGCCGGAGGCGGTGTTCGAACTCGCAGCACGCTTCTTCGGGCCGCTCGAGCCCTCGGTGCTGCCGGCGCGCAAACCGCAGACCGAGCCGGCGCAGACCGGCATCCGCCGCGTCCGCGTCAAGGCGGTGGCCGAGGAGCCGACGCTGACCATGGCTTGGCGCGCTCCGTCCCTGACCGATCCGGAGGGTGACTGGATGCCCTACGCGCTGGACGTGCTCGCCGGCGTGCTCGATGGCTATCCGGGTGCCCGCCTCAATACGCGACTGGTGCGCGAGCAGCGCATCGCGGTGGACGTCGACGCCGGTTACGACGCCATCGGCCGCGGTCCGAGCTTTTTCATGCTTGGCGGCGCGCCGGCATCCGGCCACACCGTGGACGATCTGGAGAAGGCGCTGCGCGAGCAGATCCGCGACATCGCTGACAACGGCGTGCGGGCCGAGGAACTGGCGCGGGCGCGTTCGCAGGTGGTGGCCGGTCAGGTGTTCGCGCGCGACAGCATCAGCGCGCAGGCGCGCATGATCGGCGAACTCGAGCTGGCTGGTCTCGGTTACCGCACCGAGGACCGCCTGCTCGAAAAACTGCGCGAGGTGACGCCAGAGCAGGTGCAGCGCGTGGCGCGCGAACTGCTGGTCGATGACACGCTCACCGTGGCGGTGCTCGACCCGCAGCCGATGCCGGAAGGCGGCAAGCCCAAAGGTCCGCCCAAGGGCGGCCGCCATTGAGCACCCTTTGCCGTTTTGTGGCACAGCCGCCGGCGCGCCATCCTGAACCCAACATTTTTCGGTGACACCCCATGCGCTTCCTGATCGCCCTCTGCGCTTTCCTGTTCGCCCCGCTCGCCGGCGCCGCGCTGCCGGTGCAGCACTGGCAGACCGCTGCCGGCGCGCGCGTCTATCTGGTCGAGAACCACGACCTGCCGATGCTGGACGTGAGCATCCAGTTCCCGGCTGGCAGCGCCTGGGAGGGTCAGCGCCCGGCCGGCACCGCCGCGCTGACCTCGCGCCTGTTCTCGGCCGGCACGGCCGGACTCTCCGAGCAGCAGGTTTCCGACCGCTTGGCCGACACCGGCTCGCAACTGGCACCGAGCGTCGATGATGACCTCGCCGGCTTCAGCCTGCGCACGCTCAGCAGTGCGGCCGAACTGGATTCGTCGATCGGGCTGTTGGCCACACTGCTGGCTGCGCCGCAGTTCCCCGAGGCGGTGCTCGAGCGCGAAAAGGCGCGCACCATCAGCGGGCTCAAGGAGGCCGAGACCAAGCCCGAGACGCAGGCCGACCGCGCCTTCAGCAAGGCGGTGTTCGGCGACCACCCCTACGGCCGCGACGCCGACCCGGCATCGGTGGCGCGCATCACCCGCGACGACCTGACGGCCTTTTACGCCGAGCGCTACCGGGTGGGTGGCGCGGTGCTGGTGATGGTCGGCGACATCGACCGCGCCGGTGCAGAAGCGCTGGCGGAACGTCTGACCGCCGGCCTGCCCGCCGGAGCGCCGCAGCCCGACGCGCTGCCGCCGGTCAAGCCCCTTGCAGCGGGGGCCGAGACGCGCGTGCCGCACCACGCCACGCAGGCACACATCGTCGTCGGCCAAACCGGTATGAAGCGTGGCGACCCCGACTATTTCCCGCTCTATGTCGGCAACTATGTGCTCGGCGGCGGTGGCTTCGTCTCGCGCCTGACCGACGAGGTCCGGCAGAAGCGCGGCCTCGCCTACAGTGTCTACAGCTACTTCATGCCGCGTCTGGTCGATGGGCCATTCCAGGTCGGCCTGCAGACCAAGCGCGAGAGCGCCAGCGAGGCACTCGCGGTGGTGCGCGACACGCTGGCGCGCTTCATGGCCGAGGGCCCGAGCGAAGACGAACTGCAGGCGGCCAAGTCCAACCTGATCGACGGCTTTCCGCTGCGCATCGAGAACAACCGCAAGATCCTCGATTATCTGGCCATGGTGGCGTTCTACAAGCTGCCGCCGAGTTACATCGACGACTTCACGCGCGAGATCGACGCGGTCACCGTGGCGCAGATCCGCGATGCCTTCAAACGCCGCATCGACCCGGCGAAGATGGTGACGGTGGTGGTGGCCGGTGGCGAAGACACGCCCGACGCCCAAGCGCCCCGCTGAGGGTGGTGCCGGGCGCGGCGCGACTTCAATCACCCGCGGCCCCGGCGAACTGCGCATCATCGGTGGGCAGTGGCGGCGACGCCGTCTGCCCATCGTGGCGGTCGAAGGCCTGCGCCCGACTTCGGACCGGGTGCGCGAGACGCTGTTCAACTGGCTCGGCCAATATCTGAGCGGCTTGCGTTGCCTAGATCTGTTTGCCGGCAGCGGCGCCCTCGGACTCGAGGCGGCCTCGCGCGGGGCGGCCACGGTGGCGTTGGTCGAAGCCGACCCGCGTGCGGCGCGGCAGTTGCTCGCACACTGCGCGACGCTGCACGCCGGCCCGGCGGTGCGGGTGCTGCAGGGCGATGCGTTACAATTTTTGCTACAACCCCGCCTGCTGCATGGCCCCGACCCTTCGCCTGATGCCGATCCTGCGCCAGCCTTCGATGTCGTCTTCCTCGACCCGCCCTACGCGCTTGGCTTGCTGCCGCATTGCCTTGCCGCCCTGCCACCGCTGCTCGCGCCCGATGCGCGCGTCTACATCGAGGATGCCGCGCCGCTGCTCGCCCCGGAAGGCTGGGAGCTGTTGCGCGAAGACCGCGCCGGGCGTGTCCACTACGGGCTGCTGAGATGCACTCTCCCCGCCAGCGCGTGGTCTACCCCGGCACCTTCGACCCCCTGACGCGGGGCCACGAGGACCTGGTGCGCCGCGCCAGCCAGATGTTCGGCGAGGTGGTGGTGGCGGTGGCCGGCAGCAGCGGCAAGTCGCCGATGTTCAACCTCGACGAGCGTGTCGCGCTGGCGCAGGAGGCGCTCGACGGGCTGCCCAATGTGCGGGTGGTCGGTTTCGAGGGCCTGCTCATCAACTTTCTTGAGCAGGAGGGTGCCAATTTCCTGTTGCGCGGGCTGCGTGCGGTCTCCGACTTCGAGTACGAGTTCCAGCTCGCCGGCATGAACCGGCGCATGCGGCCGGACGTCGAGACGGTCTTCCTGACCCCGTCGGAGCAGTTCATGTTCCTCTCCGGCACCATCGTGCGGGAGATTGCGCGGCTCGGCGGCGACGTGAGCCAGTTTGTGCACCCCTGCGTGGTGCGGGCGCTCAAGGCCAAGCGCGACAGCAGCCGGGTATCGAACTAAACTGCTGCTATACCGTTTCCAAGCACCACGCCATGGCACTCCTGATCACTGAGGACTGCATCAACTGCGACGTCTGCGAGCCGGCTTGCCCCAACACCGCCATCTCGCAGGGCAAGGACATCTACCAGATCGCGCCCCAGCGCTGCACCGAGTGCGTCGGCCACTTCGACGAGCCGCAGTGCATGGAGGTGTGCCCGGTGAGCTGCATCATCCTCGACCCCCTGAAGCGCGAGAGCCACGGCGAGCTAATGGACAAGTACCGGAAGCTGATGGCCGACGCCTCGAGCTAGCAGCACCGCGGACGGCCGCCGCAGGCGTTTCTAGCGCTGGCCGTCGGCGACGAAGGGGTTGTCGTCGCGTTCATCGCCAAAGGTCGACATCGGTCCGTGCCCCGGCACGAACGCGACCTCCCGCCCCAATGGCCACAATTTCTCGCGGATCGACGCCAGCAACTGTGCGTGGTTGCCGCGCGGAAAGTCGGTGCGCCCGATCGAGCCCTGGAACAGTACGTCGCCGACCTGTGCCCACTGCGCCGCGCGATTGAAGAAGATCACATGCCCGGGCGTGTGACCGGGCGTGTGGTAGACCTCGAACACCAGATCGCCGAGCGTCACCGTGTCGCCGTCGTCGAGCCAGCGGTCGGGCACGAAGGCGCGCGGGCTGCCAAAACCGAACCACTGCACCTGCTGCGCCATGGCGTCGATCCAGAACGCGTCCTCGCGCTGCGGGCCGACGATCGGCACGCCGGTCCGCTCGCGCAGTTCGAGCGAGCCGCCGCAGTGGTCGAGATGGCCGTGGGTCAGCCAGACCGCTTCCAGTTTGAGCCCGCGTTGCCGCACCTCGGCGAGCAGGCGATCGACTTCTCCGCCCGGGTCGATGAAGGCGGCGGCGCATGTCTCGCTGCACCAGACCAGCGTGGTGTTCTGCGCAAAGGGGGTGACCGGGATGACTGCGAACTCGAGCATGGCGGGATGCTATCAGCGACGGCGAGGCTGCTGTGACACGGATGCGGCCACGCCACGTCGGCACCCGCCTGACGGTCTGGCATTAACGCACCGATATGGTGCACATTCGGCACCGTGCGCACGAAGGCAGTGCGTGACCTCGCCTGAATTCTGGCGCCAGCTTCGTTTTTGGGCTTCCAGGACATTGAATGCAATCGCTTTGCACTACGGTGGTGAGGCGTGTGCCCGCTTTTGGCGCGGTTTTTGCTGGAAGTGGCTGAAGAACTCCCCGGACAGCTGTCCTGGGGAAACCATGCGGCCGCCAGAGCCGCGCCCCGCAACCCGCCCACACGCCCCCCATGGATGCCTTCAAGACTTCTTCAGACGTTCTCTTCATTCTGCTCGGCGCCATCATGGTGCTGGCCATGCATGCCGGCTTCGCCTTCCTCGAACTCGGCACCGTGCGCAAAAAGAACCAGGTCAACGCCCTGGTCAAGATCCTCGTCGATTTCGCCGTCTCGACCGTCGCCTATTTCTTTGTCGGCTATGGGGTGGCCTATGGCGTGAGCTTTCTAAGTGGCGCCGGTACGCTGGCGGCCAACGGCGGCTATGACCTGGTCAAGTTTTTCTTTCTGCTCACTTTCGCGGCGGCGATCCCGGCCATCGTCTCGGGCGGTATCGCCGAGCGCGCGCGCTTCGGCCCGCAGCTCATCGCCACCGCGGTGATCGTCGGGTTGATCTACCCGTTCTTCGAAGGCATCGTCTGGAACAACAACTTCGGCCTGCAGGGGTTGGTTGAGGCGCAGTTCGGCAAACCTTTCCACGATTTTGCCGGGAGCGTGGTGGTGCATGCGGTGGGCGGCTGGATCGGGCTGGCGGCGGTGCTGCTGCTCGGCCCTCGGCGCGGCCGCTACCACCGTGATGGTGGCATGGCGGCGCACCCGCCGTCGTCGATCCCCTTTCTGGCGTTGGGGGCCTGGATCCTCTCGGTGGGCTGGTTTGGCTTCAACGTGATGAGTGCGCAGAAGCTGGATGTGGTCAACGGCCTCGTCGCACTCAACTCGCTCATGGCCATGGTGGGCGGCACCATCGCCGCGCTGGTCGCCGGTCGCAACGACCCGGGCTTCGTCCACAACGGTCCGCTGGCCGGTCTGGTGGCCGTCTGCGCCGGCTCCGACGTGATGCACCCGGTCGGCGCGTTGGCCACTGGCGCAATCGCTGGCGCGCTATTTGTCTACCTGTTCACGCTGACGCAGAACCGCTGGAAGATCGATGACGTGCTCGGCGTGTGGCCGCTGCACGGCCTGTGCGGGGCGTGGGGCGGCATCGCCGCGGGCATCTTCGGCAGCGCGGCGCTCGGCGGCCTTGGCAATGTTGCGCTGGGCGCGCAGGTGGCGGGTACGCTCGGCGGCGTGGTGGTCGCCCTGGTGGGCGGTGCGGCGGTCTATGCGCTGATCCGCGCGGTCACCCCGCTGCGCCTCGACCCCGAAGAGGAATACGAGGGTGCCGACTTGACCATCCACCGCATCAGCAGCACGCCGGACCGCGAACCGAGCTGGTAACTGTCGGCCGGGGCGCCGCGGTGCGACCCGGTGCTGCACCTCGTGGCGGCGCCGGCGTGCGTCGGGCGGTTCAAGCGCCGGATTGCGCGCAGCCTCGGGCATGGCGCTGCGCCAGCCGCACATAATGCGCCGCCAGCTGCGGGAAATAGGCAATCTCCTCCGCAGTGAGCGCTCGCATCAGCTTGGCCGGGCGGCCCATGTAGAGATGCCCGGACACCAGTACCTTGCCTTCGGGCACCAGACTGCCGGCGCCCACGATCACATGCGTCTGCACTTCGGCGTGGTCCATGATGACGCTGCCCATGCCCACCAGCACCTCGTCCTGCAGGGTGCAGCCGTGGAGGATGCACTGGTGGCCCACCGATACCCGTTCGCCGATGATCAGCTGCGCGCCGTCGGGCTTGCGCGGCGGGTTGGGCGTGCTCACATGGAGCATGCAGAGGTCCTGGACATTGCTGCCGGCGCCGATGCGGATGCGGTTGACATCGGCGCGGATCACCGTGTTGCACCAGATCGACACCTCGGCGCCGATCTCGACGTCGCCGATGACCACGGCGCTGGCATCGATCCAGGCGCTGGTGGCGATGCGCGGCGTGTGCTGCTCGAATGGCCGGACGCGTGAGGCCGAACTCATGAATCCTCGCAGGGGCGGCTGAAAGCCGGCCAGTATAATTGCGCAATGCAGCAAATCTGCCCCCGGAACATGTCGCGGCCGACTGGTTCCAAGAGGCAGACTTATCCACCGCCCGCGGCCTCCGCCGGCGTCAGGCATTGCCGGCACACACCTTGACGGAAAACCCATGAGCCAGACCGACAGCAACCCACTCCGCCACCCCCGCGGCTTGCCCGCCTTTGACTGCATCAGCCATGAGCATGTGGTGCCGGCCATCGAGGCGCTGCTCGACGACGCGCGCGCCGCGGTGGAACGTGCAGCCAAGGTGGAGTCGCCGACCTGGCAGAACCTAGTCGAGCCGATGGAAGAGGCGCTCGAGCGGCTCGGCCGCAGCTGGGGCGTGGTCGCCCACCTCAACGCGGTGATGAACAGCCCCGAGCTGCGTGAGGCCTACAACGCCGTGCTGCCCAAGGTCAGCGCGTTCTACGCCAGCCTCGGTCAGGACGAGCGCTTGCACCAGCGCTACAAGGCCATGCGCGAGGGCCCCGAATGGACGCGCCTGACCGGCCCGCGCCGCAAGATCCTCGAGAACGAGTTGCGCGACTTCCGCTTGGGCGGCGCCGAGCTGCCGGCCGACCAGAAGGCGCGCTTTGCCGCCATTCAGGAAGAGTTGGCCAGTCTCTCGGCCAAGTTCGAGGAGAACTTGCTCGACGCCACCAACGACTATGGCTGGTTCACCGAGGATGCGGTGGCGCTGGCTGGTCTGCCGGACGATGTGGTCAGTACCGCGCGTGCCGCCGCCGAGCGCGATGGCAAGCCGGGCTACAAGATCACGCTGCACGCGCCGTCCTACTTGCCCGTGATGCAGTACGCGGACAACCGTGAATTGCGTGCCGAGGTCTACCGCGCCTATGCCACCCGCGCCAGCGAGTTCGGCAAGCCGGAGTGGGACAACACCGACCTCATCCGCCGCATCGTCGAGTTGCGCCACGAAGAAGCGCAGTTGCTCGGCTTTTCCAACTACGCCGAGGTCTCGCTCGAGCCGAAGATGGCCGAGAGTCCGGCCCAGGTGGCCGGCTTCCTGCGCGACCTTGCCGCGCGTGCCAAGCCCTACGGCGAGCGCGACATGGTCGAGTTGCGCGAGTTTGCCGCCACGACGCTGGGAATCGACGTGCTCGAGGCCTGGGACGTGGCCTACGCCGCCGAGAAGTTGCGCGTCGCGCGCTACGCCTTCTCCGATCAGGAGGTGAAGCAGTACTTCCCCGAGCACAAGGTGCTCGAGGGGCTGTTCGGCGTCATCGAAGGGCTCTACGGCTTGTTCGTGATGCCCGACACCGCGCCGCTGTGGCACCCCGACGTGCGCTTCTACAAGCTCACCGACCGCGACGGCGCCTTGGTAGGCCAGTTCTACCTCGACCTCTACGCGCGGCCGTCCAAGCGCGGTGGCGCCTGGATGGACGACGCCATCTCGCGGCGTCGCGCCGGCCCCGGCATCCAGACGCCGGTGACCTACCTCACTTGCAACTTCTCCGGGCCGGTGGATGGCAAGCCGGCGCTGTTCACGCACGACGAAGTCACCACCCTGTTCCACGAGTTCGGACACGGCTTGCACCACTTGTTGACGCAGATCGAGGACCTCGGCGTGTCGGGCATCCACGGCGTCGAGTGGGACGCGGTCGAGCTGCCCAGCCAGTTCATGGAGAACTTCTGCTGGGAGTGGGGTGTGCTGCAGGGCATGACGGCCCATGTGGAGACCGGCGAGCCGCTGCCGCGCGCGCTCTACGACAAGATGGTCGCCGCCAAGAATTTCCAGAGCGGCATGATGACCTTGCGCCAGATCGAGTTCGCGCTGTTCGACATGCAGATCCATGGCGAGCCGCCGGGGCGCAGTGCCATGGACATCCTGCGCGAGGTGCGCGCCGAGGTGGCGGTGATGCATCCGCCCGAGTTCAACCGCTTCCCGAACAATTTCGGCCATGTCTTTGCCGGTGGCTATGCGGCGGGCTATTACAGCTACAAGTGGGCGGAGGTGCTGTCGGCCGATGCCTACGCCGCCTTCGAGGAGGCTGGCGGTCTCAACGCCGAGGTCGGCCAGCGCTTCTGGCGCGAGATTCTGGCGGTGGGCGGCTCACGCCCGGCCATCGAGTCGTTCAAGGCTTTCCGTGGCCGTGAACCGAGCTTGGAGCCCTTGTTGCGCCACAGCGGGATGACGGGTGCGTGAGGGCGTCGGCATGATGGGCCGGAATGAGGGTCGCCACGCCGACGTGAAACCGTGAAACTCGCCGCCTGGAACGTCAACTCGCTCAAGGTCCGTCTCGACCAGGTGCTCGAATGGTTGGCGCAGCATCGGCCCGACGCACTGTGCCTGCAGGAGACCAAGCTCGAGGACGCCAATTTCCCGGCGGAGGCCTTTCGCGAGGCCGGCTGGCAGGTGGCCTACAGCGGCCAGAAGACCTACAACGGTGTCGCCATCGTCAGCCCGCATGCCATAGAGCGGGTGCAGACGGGCATTCCGGGGTTCGCCGACGAGCAGAAGCGGCTGATCGCCGGCACGGTGAACGGCGTGCGCGTGGTCTGCGCGTACTTTCCCAATGGTCAGGCGGTCGGCAGCGACAAGTACGCCTACAAGCTGGCGTGGCTAGAGGCTCTGCACGAATGGCTCGCCGACGAAGTGAGCGCACACGCTCAACTGGCCCTGCTCGGTGACTACAACATCGCCCCCGACGACCGCGACGTGCACGATCCGGCGCTGTGGGCGGGGCAGGTTTTGTGCTCCGAGCCGGAGCGTGAGGTCTTCCGGCGCCTCATCGCGCTCGGCCTCACCGACAGCTACCGCCTATTCGAGCAGCCGCCGGCCAGTTTCTCTTGGTGGGACTACCGGCAGGGCGGTTTCCGCCGCAACCTCGGGCTGCGCATCGACCACGTGTTGCTGAGTGCGCCGCTGGCGGCCCGCTGCACCGCTGCCGGCATCGACGTTGCACCGCGCCGCCACGAGCGGCCATCGGACCACGCACCGGTATGGGCGGAGGTCGCACCGGCCGCCGTTGCCTGACGGCGCTTAGAAGAACGCGTACTCCAGTTGCGCCCGTAGGGTCTGCTCGGGTGCGCCCGGCGACACGCCGAACAGCCAGCCGGCGTTGTAGCGGAAGTAGCTTTGGCCGCTGAGCGGGATCTTGCCGAAGATCGCCGGGCCCACGCGGTGGCTCTGCTCCCGCCCCGGCGCCCAGTTGCCCCAGGTGCCACCCGAATCGCCCAGCGCCTGCACACCGAACTCGAACTCGCGCCGGTAGCGGTACTTCGCCTGCAACTGGTAGAGGAATTCGTTGACGCCGGTCTCGTCGGAGTCGAAGTGGCTCTTGACCAGCAGATTGGCGTTGAGCTGGATCTTGCTGCTGAGGTCGGTCTGGAACAGCGGGCCCCATTTGACCTCCCAGCCGGATTTGGGGCCCTTGGGCTTCTCGATCTCAAGCAGAAAGCCGGCTTCGAACGGGTACTTGCCGCGCTCTGTGAACTGGAACTTGTTCTCCCACTCGACTGCGTCATAAAAAGTGCCATCCGGCGACTGGTTCTTGGCCACCACGTAGACTTCGGTGAACCACCAGCGGTTGACGCCGATGCCGTAGCCCAGGGTGGTCACTGACTCTCGCGGCTCGCCATCCTTGCCGCGAGCGGTGCCGAGCTTCATGTCGATCTCGCGTTCGCCTTCTTCCACCAGCGGCGAGTAGATGTAGTCTGCCGGGCCGGCCAGGGCAGTGGCTGGCGCAAGGCCGAACAGCGGGCAAAGGAAGAGCTTCGCGGCCGTGAACCGCAATGGCGTTTTCATGTGGATCCTCGGTAAGGTATCTAAAAGATGCGCCGGACTTGCCCGGCGAGGCGCGCCGGGGTCAGCGCGCCGGCACTGCAGGTGGGGCCATGCGCCGCACGGCTTCCATCGCCAGCAGCACCGCCGCCAGCATCAGCGCATAGAACAGCACCTCGATGCCGGACGGCATGGCGCGGTAGCCGACCACGGCGTTGAGCGTACGGCCGATCACTGAAGCGTCAGGCAGCAGTGCGGAGAGGTCCCACAGCGGATCGGCCAGGCTCGGCAGAAGGTCGGCCTGAGAGAGAAAGCGCGCGCCTTGGCTGGCCATCTGCGCCGCGAGCAGCGCGATCAGGCCGTTGGTGACGGCAAAAAAGGCCTTCATCGGCAGGCGCACCGCACCCGCGTAGAGGATGTAGCCGGCCAAGGCCCCGGCCGCAAGGCCCGCAATGCCGCCCGCCGCGACCTCGAGCGGGCTCTGCTCGCCACCGGCAAGCAGGCCGTAGAGGAAGAGCACGGTTTCCGCACCTTCGCGCAGTACCGCCAGGGCGATGACCGCACCCAGTGCCGAGAAAGCGGCCGCGCCGCTGGCGACGGCTTGGCCGACGCTGCGTGCCGACTGCGCCAGTTCCCGGCCGTGGCGCGACATCCAGACGCAGTGCCAAGCGAGCATGCCGGCGGCGAGCAGCACTACACCGGCGTTGAACAGTTCCTGGCCATAGCCCTCGGCGAGTCCGGCGATCCAGTCGGCGCCCGCCGCGACCACCAGCGAGCCGGCCAGCCCGGCCAGTACGCTGCCGGTGATCCAGCGACCGCGTCCGGCCAATCCTCGCGTCGCAGCGGCGATGATGCCGATGATGAGCGCCGCCTCGAGGCACTCCCGAAACACAATGATCGCCGAATTGAGCATATCTACTCCGCAATGACCACGCCGCGTGCGGTCTTCTCGTTGAATTCGCCAAAGAACGGATAACGCCCCGGCTTGAGCGGGCCGATGAAGATGGTCACGGTTTTGCCGGCCGGAATCAGCTTCTCGCGGTTCATCTCGTGGCTTTCGAACTCTTCTGGCGTGTTGTCGTGGTTGGTCACCACCAGTTTGACCTTCTGGCCGGCCGGGACTTTGACCTCGGCAGGCTCGAAACGGTGCTCGCGAATGGACAGCGCGACTTCCGGGTTGTTCGCAAATGCCGGTGTAGCAGCAAGGCTGGCGAGGACGCAGAGCAGGGCGGTGACGGGCAGCTTCATGGCAAGAAAGTTCGCAAGCGTGTTGTGATGACTAAATAGTAGTCATTCTCATTTCGGAAGTCAAGTGGGTGTCGCTAGCGAGGCGCGCGGCCCGGGAACGGTGGACGAGGGTGGGTGTGCCCGAGGCAGCGCCGCCTGCCGTTCGGCGGCGCCGAGGCTCGTAGTTTGGCTTGGGGGGTGATCGGCCGATACCGCCGACCCGCGCACCAGGCTCAGCCGGCGCGGACGTTGGTCCAGGTCGGCAAGCCTCGTTGCAGGGCACGGATCTGCCGGGCCTGTCGCGCCCAATCGGGCTGATGGCGCGTGACCTCGTCCCAGAAGGCGCGCGAATGGTTCATGTGCAAGGTATGGCAGAGCTCGTGGACCAGCACATAACGCACCGCGTCGGGCGGCAGCATGAGCAGCTTGGCATTGAGGCTGATGGTGCCGCGGCTGCTGCAGCTGCCCCAGCGGCTGCGCTGCAGGCGCACGCTCACGCGCTGGTAGCGATGGCCAGTGTCCTTGGCGACCAGCGCCAGCCAGTCGGGCAGGTGTCGCCGCGCCTCAAGCTTGAGCCAGTGCTGCAGCCCGCCGATGGCGTCGAGCGCGCGCGGGTGGCCCAGGGCGACACGGCTGCGCAGGCGCGAGATCTCGAGGCCGGGCGCGGCGCCCGGGCGCCAGTCGACCTCCCAGGCGCTGTCAATGGCCGGCAAGTCGATGCGCTGCGGCAGCAGACGCGCGCTTGCATCCTGCACGCCGGCGCGGACGATCCAGTCGAACATGCCCATCAGCGCTGGCCTCCGGAGCCGCTTGGCCGTGCGGGTGCCTGACCGGCAGCTACCCCTCCTGCCGAATCCGGTACGGCAGGCGCGGGGCCGTGGTCCGCCGCGCCGGCGTCACCGTTGGCGCGCCAGCGCGCTGCCGCTTCGTCGTCGCTGTCGCGCGCCTCGACCCAGCGGCTGCCGGCAGGCGTGTCTTCCTTCTTCCAGAAAGGCGCGCGCGTCTTCAGGAAATCCATGATGAATTCGCACGCGGCAAACGCCTCGCCACGGTGGGCGGAGGCGGTGAGCACCAGCACGATCGCATCTCCGGGGGTGAGCCTGCCGACACGATGGACCACGGTGACCGCCTGCAGTGCCCAACGCTCGCGCGCGTCCGTGACGATTTCCACAAGTGCCGACTCGGTCATGCCCGGGTAGTGCTCGAGCGTCATGGCGCGCACCGGGTCGCCCTCGTTGGTGGAGCGCATCAGCCCGGTGAAGCTGGCGATGGCGCCGGTGGCGTGGCCGAGCGCGGCGATGCGCGCGTGCTCGGCGCCGATGTCGAAGGCCTCGGTCTGGACGCGGATGTGGTCAGCGGGGTGCACAGCCATGCCGGTTCAGCCGCCGGTGACCGGCGGGAAGATGGCGACCTCGTCGGCATCGGCGAGCGGCGTGTCGGCGCCGGCGATGCGCTGGTTCACGGCAACGCGGAAGGCCCGTCCGGGCGCGAGTTCGGCCGCCCACGTGTCGCCGCGCGCGCGCAGCGCGTCGAGCAGGCCGGCGACGCTAGCCGGGGCGGGCAGCGCGGCGTGTTCGCGCTCGACGCCGAAGGTCTCGCGCAGGCGGGCGAAGTAGAGGATCGTGGGCATGGGCAGTGTGCTGGGCTCGGCGAATGGTCGGTTCAGATCGATTCGGTTCGGGCGGGTGCGAGGGGTTGTCTGGCCGTTGCGGGCGGAGGGGCTTGGGGCCGTTGCCGCGCGGCGAGCGGTGTCGCGCCGTTGGCTCTCATGGCCCAGACGCCGCATGCGCGCCCGCGGCGTGGCGGTCGGCGTGCGCCACCACGAAGTCTGCCACCGCGACCGGGTCGTTGAGGTCGATCTGCGGCAGCGGCGAGGCCACCGGCGCATCGCTGGCGATGCCGACGATATGCGCATCCTGCGTGCTGAGCAGCGGGTGGCCGAGCGCCGGCCGGTGCACCTCAAGTTTCGGGATGGCATCGTGCTTGAAACCTTCGACCAGCACCAGATCGCAAGGTGAGAGGTGCGCCAGCAATGCGGCGAGACCGGGTTCGGGTTCGCTCCGCAGTTCGTGCATCAGCGCCCAACGCTTGCCGCCGCTCACCAGCACCTCGCTTGCGCCGGCCTCGCGGTGGCGGTGACTGTCCTTGCCCGGCTTGTCGATGTCGAAGTCGTGGTGCGCGTGCTTGACCAGCGAGACACGCAGACCGCGCGCGGTCAGCAGCGGGATGACGCGCTCGATGAGCGTGGTCTTGCCACTACCGGAGAAACCGGCAAAGCCGAACACCTTGAATTGACAGGTGACAGGGAATCGTTGAGTGAGCGGAGGCATGGCCGGATTTTAGCAGCAGGGCCTATAC
>VEQZ01000006.1 GCA_018882975.1 Rhodocyclaceae bacterium
ACTCCGATGAGCTTGCCAAAGCGCTCACCCTGATCGATGGTTGATGGCCTCGTAACATTTTTTATGGCACCGGCCCTGAGTCTCGGAGGTGTTCGCCTGAGGTTTTAGGCCAGGCGCAACTATGATTTATAGGAACCTGCTTGAAAGTTGTTGAACGGCAAACCAAGAATACTGCTAATAATAGTGTTATGCACCGACCTAACCAAATCACTCTTCCGGTCGGGCCAAAACGCAGGAGCTTTTCAAAAGTCCGCTTGTATCGTGGGCGAGTATCCGTTTCACAGACACGCCATAGTAACCCGACTCCGCGAACTTACACCAAAGATCGTGATGCTCGAGCCCGCCAAAAGATGAGTAACCACCGACAACGAGCAGTGTAGCTTTCTTGATCAACGCCATCCCGCTTATAAAATCACCCTTTTTTAGCAATTCTCGGGACCATTCAACTGCACCCGATAAAAAGGGTGGAGGTCCGGCATGATGGACGAATGGGTATGCAAAGGCGGCTCGTGATTTCAGAAGGGCGGAAAGACACTGTTCCAGGCACTCTGGTTCGATGGTCCCGGAATTTTCAATAGGGAATATAAAATCCGCATTGCTGAGGTAAATTCCCGCATTGAGTGCAGGAATAGAGGGCTTTTTTACTGCAGTGTTCACCAGTAGCAGCCGCGCGAAGCGGGGGCTATTCTCGTTCGCCCAAGACGCTACCTTTTTGCTATGCAAAAGGTCACTCGGGTCGATAATCACGATAAGTTCAATGTCAAAAAGCGATTGTCGCTGTACCGATTCCAACGTCTCCAGCAAATCGCCTTCGAGGCCGCGGGCGGTAACCAATACGGACACCTGCGGTACCCGCATTGTTTCGTGAGCTAAAACAAGATCAAACGTGGGCACCGTCATCGGATCAATGTTTAAGCTCTGTGTCGGGTGGGCTTGGCTGTCTTCGTCTCCTTTGAGCAACTTCGTCTCAATTTCTTCAATGAAAGTTTTAGCTTGACGAATCAGCGCGTCCGGGCCGTAATAGGCAACAGAAGTATTGAACGCTGACCGTCCGAGTCGTTTCCGCAGCGAGTCGTCCAAAACCAGTTTTTCCAAACAGTCGTACCACTCCTCCTCGCGCTCCGCCAAAAATCCATTAATACCATGTCGAATCGCGCCCGAAAAAGGTACTGTTGGCGATGCGACAGTGGGCACGCCAACGATTGCCGATTCGAAGAATTTCAATTCGCTCTTCGCTTGGCAGTAAGAGTTTGCAACCTCGAGTGGGGCCAAATTGATGTCGAATCTGGAATATTCTAGGGGAAGTAACGGCTGAGGCACCACATTTCTCCATTCCACTCGGTGCCTCAACTCGGCAAGTTCCGGGTACTCCTCAAGACTCACCACAGCGTCAGAATAATAGGGTGCTCGTTCCAACAAGGTATCGCTTCGAAACATGACCAAGCGAACCCTCGCGTATTTAGTTAGAATTTTCGCGATTGCACGGGCGGCAACCGCAAAATCTTTTTGGTGGGAGCGAGTTCCCGCGGCGTAACCGATCCTCAACAAGCCCTGTGATTGCGAGTTTTCGCGTTGTTTAGCTGCGCGTTTTGATAAATCAAAAAAAAGGGAAGAATAGCCGTTTCGCAGGACGAAAACTCGTTTGGAGACTTTCCGCAAAGCCTCAGCCAAAGGGCCCGTTGTGCAGGTACAAAGATCCGCCACCGCAGCACAGTCCCTCATAGATTGGAAATATTCCATTATGTGCTGTCTTTCCCACGCTTGGGATCTCATAAAGTCGAGTTTTTCCGGCTCCGCGAGGGAAGGGTCAACGATGAGGTCGTCGATATCAAGCGCGACAATGCAGCGCTTTGTCCGGGCGAGTCGCAACAACTCTGCAACCGCGGCTGTGTGGGCCACACGCCACAGTATCAGAACGTCACAATTTGTTGCCTCGTGTCGATAAGTAATGGCATCGGATAAATCAAAGATTTTGGTAATTATTCCAAGCGCCGACATCGCCTCAGCGTAGTTTTCTATTCTGTATTGGGCGCTGGCCCCGCGGCGTTCTCCGGCGACAAAGGACACATTGGATACGCGCCGCTGAAAGGCTCTTTGGGGGGCTAGTTCGCCCAGTGAGCGGCGACCGTCTGGGGGTGTGTCCGCAGATCGCGAGGGCGGAACTGGCGCGGGCTGTGTTCGGTAGTCCGGGGGCTCGGTCTGGACGTCCAATGCAGCAATCTGCTCGGGGGCCGATGCGCGTGGACTGAGGTTCGGCATGGCATCCGCTTCAACGCCCGCAAGCCATGGTCTCGCCAGAAGTTTTCGGGAGGCCCTTTGCGCGTTGCGCGCGATACGTTGTTGGTCGCGGAGGTTTAGTTTGCCGCTTGCGAGGAGTTGCAGACAGGCATCGAGGGTCTCCTGGTAGTGGCCGCTCCAGTAGGCGTTTACCGCAAACTCATCGCGTAGGCCGGTCTCATATATCCAGGGCTCGCCGAACAGGCAGCCTTCCGGATAGGTTGTTTTTAGCCCCATCCGAGCGAACTCGTAGCCCTGGTCGTACAGCTTTTTGGATCGGCAGAATCGGCTGGCACCATGTAGTGCCTCGAGCCGCGAGTCGCTCGCCGCAATGGCTGCACGATAGGCTTCAAGGACTTCGTTTGTCGGAGATTTCGTACGTTCCTTGAGCCGGGCGATCTGGTAGAGGCTATAGAACACCTCGTCTTCTTTGCCACCCTGCTCTTTGCGGTCCAAGTAGAATCGAATGGCTTCTTCGGCCTGCCCATTGGCTCCCAGGGTTTGCGCCAGGTAAAACGTGTAGCGCGAGCGCAAAAAGGGGTCTCGTTCTGTTTCAAGGGCGCGTCGCAAAATGGCGATGTCGCTTTCCAAGGTATTGGAGGTACGACGGCGCTTGCCGTCATGGCCGCGGTGCATGGCGAGGCTAAGCGTTCCGGCGGTGTATGGCTCGCGCGTATCGATGAACTCGTGCAAAACGCCGCGGTAAAACCATTCGAGACGGTTGCTCACCAACTGCTTGCGACGATAGAGCAGCGGCGGATCGACGATATCGATGCTGTAGGCATCGAGTTGTAACGGCGGCATGACGAAGCTGTCGGGAATCTCGAGCGTGTCGTCTGCATCGATGATCAGCGAGTAATCCGCGCAAGGCCGTGCCAGCGCAAGGGCCTCAGTACGGTTGTGCGCAAAGTCGCGCCATTTTCGTCGGACAAGTTTGCCGGGTACACCCCTGAGGTGTTTGCGGATGACCGCCTGAGTGCCATCGGTTGAGCCGGTATCGACGATGATCCAGTGGTCGATGATCGGCAGCACGCTGTCGAGGCAGCGCCGGATCACAGGCGCCTCATCCTTGACGATCATGCATAGACAAATGGTCTGGCTAGTTCGGTTCATGGGAAATTTTCTGACGAGGGGCGGGGTGATGCGCGATTTCGGCGTCGAAACCCTGTTGTCCTTGCGGGTCAGCCGCGCCGCCGAGCATCACCGCCGCCGAATGCGAACCTCGAACCCGACGGAGCGCGCGGTACAGCAGGAGCACAAACGTTGTACAGTCAATAGGGGCCTTTTTGAGCGAGGAATCTCTCCTGCGTCTCACCAGCATCATCCTCGTCGAGATCGACGAGAAATCGGCATCGGACACGAGGGCCTGCTCAAGTGGGAATGCCAGAATGCATGACCTGGTCTCGGAAAAATTTCCAGACATCGGGTTTCTAATTCCATTTTCAGCCAACAGCTGCCGCCCGAGCCCTCAGGCCGCCACCAAGTTTTGAATACAGCTCGAGCGCGTGCGCATGTGAATTGAGGTTCGGAAAATGAAATCAGACGACTTTCTTGAACTCGATTACCTGGTGTTTAGTTCTCATAAGACGATGACGCAGTCTATCAAGGGGACGTTGAACCGAAGCGGCTTTAATTGCGTACATGCGCACCACCTTAAAAATATAGCGTTAGATGATGAGAAATTTAGAACATTTTGTTTGGATTATTGCTTAAAAAACAAAAGAAAATTAAAAATTATTAGCGTATTTAGGGAGCCGATGGAACGGATGATTTCGTCTTTTTTCCAATCACTGTCGGTAGACAAATTCGGGCGAACTCAATCGGCGGGAAAAATCTCACTTAGAGGGCTGACAGATGAACAAGCGATGGAGCATAGCATACTGTTTACGGAAAGCTTTGACACCATTCAGCAGAGATTTTGGTACTATTGCGCCGTCAGAGATGGATTTGGAGAATCGATTGAAGAATTGATGAGGGTATTTGATGTCCAATATAGTGAAATATCATTTCATACATCCAATCCTTTCTCTAGGAATCAATTTGAGTGCTTCGATCTATATCTCTCCCGTTTTGACCTGCTCAAAGAAGCATTTCTGCCTTCACTTGAGCACCTCACAGGTACGAACCTAATAGAGTCTTCACGGAACCTTTCGGACAAAAAATGGTACTCAAGCAAATATGACGAATTTCGCAGCAGAGTCCGAGTGCCTAGTATTTTTCTCACAAATATGTATGAATCTAGAAAACTGTTGGGTGAGGTTTTTTACGATGACTACGCGGCTTTGCTGAAAAGAAGCCTCGTGAACTTCGGTTTGTAGGCAGCGCACGGAAAGATTGTAATTCACGATGGTTCTGTTCTGTTTTCAAGTGGGAACCTGAGGCAGCGCATAGGTGAGGAAGTGGGCGGGTGAGAGCGCATCGCCTTCACGCTCGATCATGCAACGCGAACCGAGTTCGCTCGGGAGTTTTCAGGCTGCGGCGGCGCGGGGAGCGCGGCTTTGCTTCCGGTTCGGTACTGTCCAGAGTTTTGCGTCCATTTGAATTGGGCTGAGCGGGACTCATTCAGGGCTCAGGCAGTTGCTTCGTAGTGATCGCGCTGCAGTTCCATCGATAGATAGCGTTGCATCGGCCATGCGCTACAAGGACATTTCAACGAGAATTTTCCATTTCCAACTTGCGCATTCGACTGGGGAGCTAGGCCTGTTCGAAAAGAGCCTCGACGGACTTACGGTCATAGACTTTCCAGCATGGTGAATCCCTATCCAAAAGTCGTCTTGCGATAT
Source organism: Rhodocyclaceae bacterium (assembly GCA_018882975.1). GTDB lineage: Bacteria > Pseudomonadota > Gammaproteobacteria > Burkholderiales > UBA3065 > UBA3065. Next base: position 5,061 of record VEQZ01000006.1, read on the forward strand.
CTTTCGCTTTTGGGTCATGTCTTATAAATAGAGTATTTCGAGATGTTAGTGGTTCATCGAGTTGGCGACCGACGGGATCTAGCATCGATAGCGCGCTGCCACGCGTGCGGATGATATCTTCATAACGCAAGACGCTGCGAGGAATACAGTCGAGATATCTAGCAAAACAGTAATCAAGCCAGATGAACTGCCGTTCCAGCGTGTCGTCCTCTGCCGATAGTGCTGCGGCGAGCGAGGTGTCGTACATTTCGGCGGCCGGAACTCTCCCCTCGGCAACCGGCACGCTGGAACTACGCCAAGAAAGCAAAACTGCTAGTGGGTTGCGGACGATCGCATGGCACTGGTAGCCTTCTACAAGCACTGGCAAGGCTGCAGTGAAGATTGCCGGGTGTTTGATGAACATCCTGAAGGTTGGAGCCGTGACATTGTCGACACGGATCTCCTTACCGTCAGACAGGCTCTTCCGAACGCCCGATTTGTCTGGATCGCCGATACTGTTAGTGGGAACCCGACCAACCGTTGACTTGCTGGTGGCCTTGCAATCGCGCCTGACGATCGCGCGTTGCTCATCAAAGAAATGCCCAATCTTGGCAATTAGGTCCGCTGGAGCCAATCCAACCAGTGCGCGTGGGTCAATCGGCTCGTGAAGGGCGACACAGTTTGGCAGTTTGTTCAAGAGGTGGCAGGTCAGCGTCGTTCCAGATCGGGCCAAGCCAGTCAATAAAATGTTGTCAGGGTCCGCTTCCGTCGCCCTCATGCCGCCTCCCGCAATATCCGCTGATACACGGCGCGCTCTACGCCAATATCGAAACCCTCGCTGACCGACAGTGCCCGATTACGCAGTCCTTCTGCAAGTTCGGGTGAACTCCTGATTCGCGCTATCGCCGCCTCGATCGCTGCGGCATCAAATCCGGTTACCAGCGCAGTCACCTCATTTATGCAAAAGCCTCTATTGCCGATGCAGTCGGGGCAGATGACGACAGTTCCCATCGCCATTGCCTCCAAGGCGGGCATGTAGAAACCCTCTTCCTCATACGGCAACAGGACAGCCACCTTCGCATTCGACATACGGGTGAGAAAAGTTGACCGCGGCAGTGCCATGATTGCGCAGTCGACCGAGAGCCCGGCAAGCGCCAGCCGAACTGCCACTTCCTTCGCGAGGTCGGGTCTCTTGTTGCCGCTTACGAAAACATCCACAGGTCGGTCCACCCTAAACTTCGGTAGGAGTGTTCGATTGATGCAGTTCGGGCTGACATGGATTGGGCCGTTGCAGATGCCAGTTGCGCAAAGAGCATCGGCGACCTCACTGCTCACACAAATCCTGGTTGCCCGCCGCCGCAGGAACCGGTAAAGCGGGTGGGTGGGTGAGGCATGTCGCATACCCTGAATCAAGTTGATCACTGGAATCCGTTCCTCAATGCCTGGATACGGATCAAGCGCCTGCCAATCAAGCCCGGCAATGAATAAGCCATCGGCCTCCATTGGCATGTAACGTCGAACCAGACCGGCCTCGGTTTCCCAAGGGTGACCGAGCTGACTGTCCGGCGTCAAATAGATTTCGGCGCGGTATCCAGGGGTAGACTGCGTGTGCCGAAAGTAATCGAAAACCTTCAAATGACCACCTGTTAACCGCTGATAGTTTCGGTGGAATAAGATTTTTTTAATCACAGCTGGCCTTGCGCAAAGCACTGGTAGCAAATTCCGCATCGTGACGGTCGAGCATGTGTTCACCCGCGAGGCTTTGGCGGTGCATGCCGGCCATCGGCTCTGGGTCGAGCATGTGATTGACGTTCTAAATCGGCTGGTTCGCCATCATGGGGCGCCCAAGGCGATCTTCGCGGACAACGGCAGCGAGTTCACTGGGCGACTGGCTATGGGAGCCTATCACCATGACGTTCGGCTCGACTTCAGCCGGCCAGGCAAGCCCACAGACAACAGCGTCGTCGAGACTTTCAACGGTTCGTTGCGCGACGAGTGCTCGAACGTCCACTGGTTCGCGTCCTTGGCCGAGGCGAAGGGGCTTCTCGAGGCCTAGCGCCGGGACAACACGCCTACCACCGACCGTGATTTGGCAATCATGAGTTGTGACACAGTAAAAGTAGTCAGCCGTAGAGAAAACGGTCGAGGATCCGGTGGTACTCGGTGTGGCGGTCAGCCCGGAGACGGTCGAGTTCTGCATCGACGTCGAACGCAGCGTCGGGGAGTCGGCCAATTGGACGGCGGAAGACGCGGTCGATGCCGTGCCGGTCGAGCAGGGCGAGGTCGTCGGCGTAGACGCGCTCGATCGTGCGGACGAGATCGGGCTCGAGGAGGAAATCGGCGAGTGGCGTGCCGGCGGCGTTTTCTCGATTCAACTGCACGGCGGCCGAGGGGGCGAGATCGGGTCGCAACGCTGCGACGATCGCCGGCAGTTCGTCTAGCCGGCTCGTGGGAAGGACCAGATCGAAAGCGGCGATGTCAGGAACAGTTAGCGACTGCGGTCGCCAGTGGATGTTCTCCCCGCGAAGGAAGCCGGCATCGGCGGCGAGTGTCTCGACGAACCGCCGAAAGCCGGAGCGGATTTCGGTGAGGGATTCAAGGCGCGGATACCAGGGGGCGCGGAGGTAGCGAAAGATCCACTCGCCGACCGGGCTGGCGAGTATCTTGCTTGCGTAGACCGAGACGACGCGGTCGACCGGATGCCGCAGTGTAGTGACGCGGAGCGTGCCGGGTGGCGCCGCTGCAATGCAGGACAGGTGGAGGCCGTTGCGAGGCGTGGCGGGCTGGCGGGGCGCTGCGAGCGAGCGCTCCACCTCGTTGGCCCACCGGGTGAGCGACGTGCAGCCCGCCTTCGGCACCCGGGCAAGCGCCAGCCGCGCGAGGGGAAAATATCGGTACGGAGTGTACCCGTTCATCGGCTCGGCTCCCCTTCGCCCGTCAGACGGTGCAACGTTTTGTGGTCGCTCTTGCCGATGCCGAGGTTCCGGACCGACGGTATTTCTTGCAATTCATCAAGCCGCGTTTCGCCGCAGTGGCCGTCGTCTTGACCGATTTCTGATGAGGTTAAAACAACGCGGGACCACGTCTTGACAGCATCGAGTGGCCAGCGTTTCTGAGATGGAGGCTAGCACAGGCTGCCATCGTCGGCTGGGCGCTGCGTACCCACTCAGTCGCCGGCGAGCATCCGTGGCACCATCGAGACCTTGCTTGCCGGGCTATCCGACGACGACTGGGTGTATTTGGTGCATCGACGACAAATATGCGATCCGGCTTGGCCTGCCTCGGATCGAATCGATCGTCGCAGCCCTTGCCGACGGAGGCCCCGAGGACCTGAGCGGGGTGCTCTTCTGCCGCGCCCGGCGGATGCTGGAAGGAGGGCTTCTTGAGGGCAGCCGGAACATGCTTGGAGGCGAAGTCCTTCTCGAGCGCGCCGGCTACCACCAGATCTGGATTCACCAGTTCATCCGGGTCAAGGTCCTCCGCCATTTGTTTGCCGCGATGCCCGGGGCGCTCGATCCGGCTCGATCCATGGACGCGCTCAAGCATCGGGTTTCAAAACCTGTTACCACCGCCTGTGGGTGACCGAAACCAACCTTTCGATCTTCGGCGAGAGCATGGTGAGCGGTGTGATCACCGACAATTGCCGAGCAAGCATGCAGGCCCACGGTATACCGCTTCCCGCAGGGCAACCGGCAGAGCCCGCCCGCCCGCAAGATCATCATCGGGTCCATGCCGTTGGCGTCATCGTCATGACGACCTGTGTACGGCGGATGCGAACACTGGAGGGCGCCGAGCGGTGCGGCTTTCGAATTTCTGTAGCTCCTGGAGGCTACAGATTCGGATTACATTGCAGCACATACCACCTGTTAGCGTGGCCGATCTCGAGGCAGTTTGCGTTTCCGGGGCGCCCCGCCTGACTGGCCGCGAAAGCCAATGCCAGCCGCTGCCATGCGGGTAGTGGCCGGCACCGATAGACGAGGCCGACTCCATGGTGCATCGCTGTGATGAATGACTGGAAATCCCTGATTCAAAGGCGGATCGCCAACGGTACTGTCGGCGTGGAAATCGGTCCGTTCTGCAACCCCCTTGCTCCAAAAAAGGAGGGTTACCAAACTGTCGTCGTGGATATCAAGAGCCGAGAGGACCTACATCTGGGTGCTCGGGTAAAGGGCGAGTCTGACCAGAGAATCGCAGCAATCGAAGACGTCGATGTGGTGGGCGACGCGTCCGACCTTGCTTGCCTCCTTCGCTCTCACGGCCGGACGGGGCCATTCAACTGGATCATCAGCTCTCACAACTTCGAGCATCTTCGGAATCCCTTGCGTTTTCTGCAGGATTGCGAGGGTCTTCTTGGCGAGAACGGCCTCTTGATGATGGTCATACCCGATCATCGTTTTACTTTTGACCGATTCCACCCTCACACAATTACAGCGGATGTGATCCGGGCGTCCGCCGTGCCGCACGACCCGGCTGCCGATGCGTGGGACTGCTTCCGGGGAGCCAGCCAGAAATGTCAGCTACAACTTGGCGAAGGGCCTCGAAGGCTCTGTTGGAGCGAAGCGCTGCACAGCGATCAGGCCTTGGTGATGCCGCAAAGCCTGGCCCGCCAATATCTCGTCTTGCAGGAACAGCTCGCCTCCGACCAATTCAGCTTCGCAGGACATCGGTGGCACCTCACGCCTGCAGTCCTAGAGTTGCTGCTCTTCGATTTGGCCCACTTGCAGCTGATCGGCCTCCGGGCTTCGAAGATTCATTCCACCCGGAACTGTGACTTCCTGGCGATTATCGAGAAACGCCCGGCTGAGCCGCTGTCTGAGGCTGCCGCTTCGGCACGCCGGCATGCCCTCTGCTGCCTGATAGAGAACGAGCGGGCGGCCATCTCATCGCTTGCCCAGGAACAGGCTCGCCGTCTCGCTGCCCAGGAGCGGGAACTGCAGGAGCTGCGATCCCGGCTTGCGCCCGGGGACGCATGAGTCCTGCGTTCACCGCTCCCCCTGCAGAATCATTGAAGCCCGTGGCGAAGACCCAGAACCCATCTGGCTACGCTCAAACGTCTTCGGGGAGGCCACTTGTCATTACGCGGGCTTTCCCGACGTTCCCTTGGAGGGTCACAACCGATGGTCGATTTTCTAGGAATCGGCGTGCAGAAAGGAGGCACCACGTGGCTGTTCCACCAACTCGCCCGTCATCCCCAGATCGCTTTTCCCGCCGGCAAGGAAGTCCATTTCTGGGACCGCGTGGACGGCAGTCTCGTCAAGCAGTGGCTTGAGATCCTTGAGCCCCCGTCGCGCAGCAATACAGCCGGGCAACCAATCCGCACCGGCGAGATCACCCCCGCCTACGCATCGCTTCCCACCGAGACGATCCGTGCGATCCACGCGGCCTGTCCGGATATCCGCCTGTTCATAAGTTTCCGCAACCCGCTCGAGCGAGCCTGGTCCGCGGCGCGGATGGCGATGGTGCGGGCGCAGATGCTCGACTCGGAGGTGTCGGATCAGTGGTTCATCGACCATTTCCAATCGGCGGCCTCGAGGAGTGCTGGCGACTACTCGGCGATCATGGAGCGATGGCTGGCGGTCTTCCCGGAGGAGCAACTGCTCACCCTGCTCTGCGACGACATCGAGGATTGCCCCACTCGAATCCTTGATGCCATTTCCGAGCATCTCGGCATCAATCCGAAGGGTTTCGCGGGACTTTCCGCGGCCGCTCTGGCGGAGCGCGTCGTGCCCCTGCTTACGGCCGATCAGGCCTACAAAAGGAAGCCGGATCTTCCGCCACGGCCCACGCTCGTGCCCGTGCTCAAGGACATGTACGCACCCGAGGTTGCGAGGATTGCCAGGTTCCTCGGCCGCGACCTGACTCACTGGGTAGACGGCTTCGGTGTCCCCGCCGCCTACAAGCGCCAGCCGCGTCGTGAGATCCGCATCGGCGCCAAGGGTGCCATGGCGGTCGACGCGTGGCTCGCCAAGGGGGGCACGCCCGCCGCGCCTCCCGCAACCCCCAGTGATGACGGCGCCCCGGGAGTCAACGCCCGCAGGACACGACCCGCGCTGTCGGTGATCGCCGTCTTTCGCGACATGGCCCGAGAAGCGCCGCGGACGCTGTTTACCCTCTCACCGGGGTATCAACTCGGCGTCGATCCCTGGCGCTACGAGGTGATCGTCGTCGATGCCGGGTCGACGGTACCCCTCGACAGCGACGTCGTCGCCTCGTTCGGGCCCGGATTCACGCTTCTGCGCACGCCACCATCTCCCTCGCCCTCGGCGGCCATCAACGAGGCGGTGCGCCTTTCGACGGGCGAAGCGGTGATGATCTGCATCGACGGCGCAAGGATGCTCACGCCGGGGGTGGTGCGGCTCACGCTCGATGCCTTCCGGACCTGGCCCGATCCCGTCGTGGCCACGCTGGCTTGGCACCTCGGCCCCAAGATCCAGAACGAATCGATGCTCGAGGGCTACGACCAGGCCGTCGAGGATCGGCTCCTCGAGTCGGTCGACTGGCGGCGCGACGGCTATGAACTCTTCCGCATCGCCGCGTATGCCGGGTCAAGCAAGAAGGGATGGTTCCTTCCCACATCCGAGAGCAACGCCGTGGCCGTGCGGCGGGAGACGTTCGATCGCCTCGGCGGTTTCGACGAGGGGTTCCAGACGCCCGGCGGAGGGCTCGTGAACCTCGACTTCCACCGCCGCGCCTGTGCCGCCGCGAGCCCCGTCATCCATCTCCTCGGCGAAGGGACCTTCCACCAGTTCCACGGCGGCGTGGCGACGAACGTGCCCCAGGCGCTCCATCCGTTCCAGACGTTCCATGAAGAATACAAGCGCCTCCGTGGCGAAGCTTTCTCGCCCCCGACCGCCATGCCCTTGGTGCTCGGAGGAATGCCGTGGCAGGCACTGCCATTCCTCGAGGCGTCGATTGCAGAGGCCCGTGCAGCCCATGAGGGATGAGCAGGCTCCATGAACCGACGTGCGATCCTGATTCTCGGGATGCATCGTAGCGGCACCTCTGCGCTGGCGAGGGTCGTCGGCCATCTTGGCGCGAGCCTCCCGCTCGCCCCGATGCCGGAGACAGCCGACAACCCCTCTGGGTACTGGGAGTCTAGGCCGATCGCCCGCTTCAACACCCGGCTTCTAGAATCGGCCGGGACACGCTGGAACGACGATGGCCCCGTGACGGACGCCTGGTTTGCCGACGCTGCACGGCGCACGGATGTCTACGAGGCGGTGGAACTTCTGGCCGCCGAGTTTGGCGAGGTGCCTCTGTTGGTCCTCAAGGATCCGCGGATCTGCCGGCTGCTTCCGTTCTGGCGCGAAGTGCTGGCACGGGCAGGAATCGATGCCTGCGCCGTCCTCTCGCTCCGCGACCCATGGGAGGTGGCCCGGTCCCTTCAGGCACGGCTGGCCGATACGGCGTTCCGCCCTGCGGCGATCGCCGCCCCCGAGCGCGGGCTGCTCCTTTGGCTACGCCATGTATTGGATGCCGAGGCACGGTCGCGCGACATGCCCCGGACAGTGATCCACTATAAATCCCTCGTTGCCGATTGGCGCTCGGCGGTGCGCGAACTTCTCGACCTCGCGTCCCTGCCACCGGTTTCGGCCGAGGCGGCTGCCGCGGTCGAGCAATTCCTCACACCGGAACTCCGCCGGCAGCGCGACACTGATGCCGTTGACCAACGGTTGGCTCTCTCCGTCGAGGTCCTGCGAGCGATCGCCAAGGATGTACAGCAGGCCTCAATGAGTGCCTGCAGGGCGGAGCCGACACGTCGTCGGCTCGACACGATTGCACGGTCATTGGACCGCCTCGTTTTTGCCTACGCGCCGCTCCGTCAAGGGCCTGAGGCGACGACACCCGCAGACCCTTGGGCTGGAGCGATCCTCGCGGAGATCGGCCGTACACCGCAGCGCGCCGCCGCGCCGCCAAACCGGCGTCGGGCACTGTTCCTGTCGGGTGCCCCGTTGAGCGCGGGGCACGTCTACCGGGTGGAGCATGCGGTGGCCGCCCTCACCGTGCGGGGCTGGAAAACTTCCGTATTACCGCTTGACGACAGCGGCGTGGCTGAGGCGCTCAAGGCAGCCGATCTGGTCATGGTATTTCGCGCCAAGTGGGGTGAGCAGATGGCCCGCGTCCGCGAACGGGCGAGTGCCCGCAGGATTCCCCTAGCCTACGACATCGACGACCTCGTCTTCGATCCAGCCGTGATGGCCACGGGGCAGATTGCCTTCATCGCAGGATTGCCCGAGACGCAGCGGCAGCGCTGGTTCGACGACGCGGCCCTCTACCGCCGGGCTATCGCCGCGAGCGACGCCTGCATCGTGACCACGCCGGCCCTGGCCGCCGCAGTCGGTGGAATCGGCCCAGATGTCCATCTCCTGCCCAACGGGCTGGGTACGAAAATGCTTGCCGCAGCAGAACAGTCCAGAGGCCTGCCGAAACCGTCGTCCTTGGATGGCCTCCTCCGAGTCGGCTTCGCCAGCGGCACGCCGACCCACCACCGCGATTTCGCAACGATCGCCCGCCCATTGGCCGACCTGCTTGCGCGCCGCGAGGACGTCCGACTCGTGATCGTCGGGCATCTCGATGTCGGAGCGGTACCGGAGCTCGCCGGTCACCTCGGGCGGATCGAGGTCCGCCCTGCGGTGTCACTCCTCGAGGTCTTCACTGAGGTGGCGCGGTTCGACATCAACCTCGCTCCCCTCGAAGTCGGCAATCCGTTCTGTGAGGCGAAGAGCCCGATCCGCTGCTTCACGGCGGCGGTCGTCGGGGTTCCGAGCATCGTGGCGGCGACCGGGCCACTTGTGGCCGCCGTGATCGACGCGGAGACCGGAACGGTCGCCCGCTCGGCCGAGGATTGGACGATGGCTATCGACAGCCTCCTCGACGACTCCGGGCGCCGCGAGCGGATGGGAGAAGCCGCGCGAATCGATGTGATCGCCCGCTCGGGGCCCGAGGCCATCGTCGAGCAGACCGAGGGGGTTTACACGGGGATTCTCGCCTATTGGGCGCCGAAATCCTGGCCCAGCTCAGGCACTCCGCTTGGCGCACAGCGCGTTCGCTGCCGGTGATCATACTTTCGGGGTCGCCCCAACCCTTCGATCCGGGGGCGGCGCTGCATATCTGGCGTGGATGGAGAAGCCGGTGAGGGATGTTGCCAACCTGGTCACGGCCATTTCGCTGGCGGCCCAGTGCCGCGATTTGCCGGTCGATGCCTTGATGCCGGGCGATGGCCACGCGCGCCCGGTGCCGTCAGCTCATTCGGCGATGGCGTTGTCAGCCAAGGAGGGCGCATTCTGGTCGGAGTCGGTCGAGGCGATGCGGCACCGCCTGCGCTCCTACCTCGATGCGGTCGCCGGTTATGCACAACTCATCGAGATGGAGCCCGACGATGCCACCCGCCAGGTCGGCGCCATCCGTGCCAAGGTCGACAAGATCTTCGGCGTGATTAACCGATACGTCTGGCAGTTTCGCAATCTGCTGGACCGCGAGCTGACCACGAAGTCCATGCCCACCGTGGCCCGCAGGTGGCCGCCGGGCTGCGGAGCGTGTCAAGTCAGCCCTGCAACCTCGCCGTCATCCGGCTAGAATCACGGCCTCATGGCCCGCATCCTTCTCGTTCACCAGAACTTCCCCGGACAGTTCAAGCACCTCGCGCCCACCCTCGTTCGCCAAGGTCACGAGGTGGTTGCCACGACCCTTCATAAGTCGCCCCCGGCGACGTGGAATGGGGTGCGTATGGTGCCGTATGCCATCGAGCGCGGCAGTACCCGCGGCATCCACGCCTGGGTATCCGATTTCGAGACCAAGGTCATTCGCGGCGAAGCGTTCTTCCGCAAGGCTCTTGAGTTGCGCGCCAAGGGGTACCAACCGGACTTGGTGATCGCCCATCACGGCTGGGGCGAGACGCTTTTCGTCAAGGACGTCTGGCCGCAGGCACGGCTCGCCATCTACTGCGAGTTCTACTACAAGCAGGAGGGCGCGGACAGTGGCTTCGACCCCGAATTCCCCAGTCGCGACATCGGTGACGTCTGCCGTCTGCGGCTCAAGAACCTCAACAACCTCTTGCATTTCAATCAGGCCGACGCCGGAATCTCGCCCACCGAGTGGCAGGCCAGCACCTTCCCGGAACCGTTCCGCTCGCGCATCAGCGTGATTCACGACGGCATCGACACTTTGGGCGTGTGCCCCGACCCTGCGGCCAGCGTGCGTTTGCCAGCCCACGGCATCGCCATGCCCGGGGTCGAAGCGCCAGCGCGCCAGTTGTCGCTGAGCCGCGAGGACGAGGTCATCACCTTCGTCAACCGCAATCTGGAGCCCTATCGCGGCTACCACACCTTCATGCGCGCCTTGCCGGCCCTGCTCAAGGCGCGCCCGCGGGCGCAGGTGGTCATCGTCGGGGGCGACGACGTGAGTTACGGCGCGCGGCCACGCGAGGGCAAGTGGAAGGACATCTTTGTCAACGAGGTGCGCGAGCGCATGACCGCGCAGCAGCGTGAGCGCGTGCATTTTGTCGGCCACCTGGCCTACCCGGGCTTTGTCAGCCTTTTGCAGGTCAGCACGGTGCACGTCTACCTGACCTACCCCTTCGTGCTTAGCTGGTCACTGCTCGAATCCATGAGTGCGGGCTGCGCCATCGTGGCGAGCGACACGGCGCCGCTGCGCGAAGCGATCCTCGAGGGCGAGACCGGCCGATTGGTTGATTTCTTCGATGCGCCGGCGCTTGCGCAGCGGGTTGCCGACCTCTGCGCGGACCCAGCGCAGCGGCAGCGCTTGGGCGCCGCCGCCAGAGCTTTCGCGGAAAAACACTACGACCTGCACACGGTGTGCTTGCCGCGGCAGGTCGCTTGGGTCAAGTCGCTACTGGCCGGCGGCGCCTGATCCCTGGCCGGCGGACCCGCGGAACCGGGTCGTGCCTCAGGCCGCCTTGCTGACCTTGCGCATGCGCTCGGCAGCAGTAGCGGCCTCACTCAGCAGCTTGGCCCGGTTATCCAACAGCGCGATACCGCCCGCCGCGACTTCGACCAGACGCGTCCGCCGGTCGGTGCCGGTGGTGACCTTGATCAGGCCACGCTTCTCCATGTCCTGCAGGCGCTTGCTCAGCGTCGGCAAGGTGCCGAAGCGGTCGGCGCGCACCAGGTCGGTGATGCAGACTGGTTCGCGGGCTTCGTTCTGCTCGTAGATGTGGGCGAGAAGGGCATCGACCTCGGCGGACTCGGTCGACTGTTCGGCGTAAAGCTTCTGCACAAGGTTGGTAAAGCGTACGAACGTATTTTTCACTGTGATGTCTCCTGATGTCTAGGACTGTGTCGCTTGTGAGGGAATCGCTGTATAAACAACGTCTAATCTAAGATATTTGCACCATCTTATCACGGATATGCCCTCACAATGTAGCCTGTCTGTCGCAAACGTCTGAAAACAAGAATTGATCTATAACAATCGTCCAGCAAATAAATCCGAAGCAAATCTTCGACGTGGCCTTCGGCGGAAGGCCTTGCGGTCGGGATTCCCCGGGCTCCTGGTGCTGGTGGCCTTGGTTTGGCTGGGTTTTGGTGGCGATCTGCCGGCCAACCCGTCGTCGTCGCCCACGGTGGCAGCCCCCGGCGCCGTCGAGCGGGTGGTGGATGGCGACACCCTGCGTGTTGTCCTGGACAACGGTGATATGCGCACGCTCCGCCTCAAGGGTGTTGACGCGCCCGAGTCCGGCCAGCAGGGTGGCCCGGAGGCCGGCGAGTTCGTCGCCGCGCGGGTGTGTGCCGGGCGCGTGGCGTGGCTTCTGCATGGCGAGGACCGCTACGGTCGCAGTGTGGCCAGCGTCGAAGTCGATGGCGAGGACCTCGGTCTGCTGCTGGTGCGGGCCGGCATGGCGTGGCCGATTCGGCGCTACCTCGAGGGTCTGCCGGCCGACGTCGTGGCGGCCTATGACGCGGCATGGCGCCAGGCCCGCGCCACCCGCGTCGGCATCTGGGCCGGCGATCCGGAACCGCCCTGGCAATGGCGGCGCACCCACCGCCCGTCGTCGGGGCATGCGATTCGCTGCGCCGACCGCCGCTGAGCGCACTCGCGTCGGCGCGCGCACGCGTTGCGTCGGCGACGTCACCTGACTACATTGTCGGTCCGTGCCCCGCGCACGACACTTCCAGGACAGCACCCACCATGAGCACTTCTGTCATGTTCAACCATGGCATGCCCCCACTTGAGCCGGTGAGCACGTCGGCGCAGGAGAAGACCCTGCACATGACGCAACTGGCCACACCCGACATGGCGAATTTCTCGGGCCGGGTGCACGGTGGTTCGCTACTCAAGCTGCTCGACCAGGTGGCTTACGCCTGTGCCGCGCGTTACTGCAAGAGTTACTGCGTCACGGTCTCGCTCGACCACGTGTTCTTCAAGGAGCCGATCCAGGTCGGTGAACTGATGACCGTGCTCGCGCACGTCAACTACGTCGGCAGCTCTTCGCTGGAGGTCGGCGTCAAGGTGGTGGCCGAGAATCTCAAGACCCAGGCCAAACGGCATACCAATAGCTGCTACTTCACCATGGTCTGCATGGGTGACGATGGCAAGCCCAAGGCAGCGCCGCCGCTCATCCTCGAGACCGAAGCCGAGCGGCGCCTGTTCAAGGCGGCGCAGATGCGTCGCGAGCTGCGCAAGGAGGTGATGGCGCGCAATCAGGCGCTGCACGAGGCGGCCGGCGAAAGCCTGCCCGGCACTCAGGCCGAGGGGCCGGCGACCTGACCGTGTGAGCGGGCGCGCGGCATATAATCCGCCGCCCATGCACGACTTACCGCTTCCGCCGCCAGGCCGCAGCGCCGGCTGGCCCGCGCTGTCCGGCTCCGCCGATGCCTTCGCCATTGCCCGCGCCGCCGCGGGTCGGCGCCTGCTGCTGCTTACCGCCACCGGCCTCGACGCGCAGCGTCTGCACGACGAGATTGCTTGGTTCGCGCCCGGCCTGCGCGTCAATCTGCTGGCCGATTGGGAGACGCTGCCCTACGACACGCTCTCGCCGCACCCGGATCTGGTGTCCGACCGCCTCGCCGCCCTCTACCAGTCGAGTCAGGCACAGTGCGACGTGCTGATCGTGCCGGTGACCACCGCCATGGTGCGGCTGGCGCCGGTGAGCTATGTCGCGGCGCGGACGTTCTTTCTGCAAAAGGGTGGTCGCCTCGACGAGAAGAAACTGCGCGAGCAGCTCACCGTGGCCGGCTACACGCACATGAGCCAAGTGCTGTCGCCGGGCGAGTTCTGCCTGCGCGGCAACCTCATCGACCTGTTCCCGATGGGCAGCGCGGTGCCCTACCGCATCGACCTGTTCGACGACGAGATCGAGTCGATCCGCACCTTCGACCCAGAGACGCAGCGCACCATCTATCCGGTCAACGACGTGCGCCTGCTACCGGCCCGCGAGTTCCCGCTCGACGATGCCGCGCGCACCGCCTTCCGCAGCCGTTACCGCGAGCGTTTCGAGGGCGATCCGAGCCGCTCGCGCATCTACCGGGACGTCAGCAACGGTGTGGCGCCGCCCGGCATCGAGTATTACCTGCCGCTGTTCTTCGACGGCCTGGCGACGCTGGCTGACTACCTGCCGGCCGACGCCACCGTGCTGCTGCATCACGACGTGCACGCCGCCGCCGAAGCCTTCTGGCGTGACACCAAGTCGCGCTACGACCTGTTCCGTGGTGACGCCGAACGGCCGCTGCTGCCACCGGGTGAGATCTTCCTCACCGCCGAGGCGCTTTTCGAGGCGCTGGGCGGGCGGGCGCAGGTGCGGCTACCGGCGGCGGACGCCGCCGATGGCCTGCCGCCGCTCATCATCGACCGCCGCGCCGAGGACCCGCTGGGCGCGCTCAAGCGCTTTGTCGCCGGATTTGCCGGCCGTGTGCTGGTGGTGGCGGAGTCGGCCGGCCGTCGCGAGACGCTGTCGCAACTGATGGCCGAGCACGGGCTGCGGCCCGGGGCGGTGGAGGGCTGGGCTGCTTTCGCCGCGGGCGACACGAGCTTCGCCATCACCGCCGGCCCGCTGGCGCAGGGCTGGCTCGATGCCGGTGGCGGTGGCGACACCGCCATCGCGGTCATCACCGAGGCCGAGCTCTACGCTGCGCAGGTGCGGCAGACGCGCCGTCGCGACGACGCCCGCCGCAATGCCGAGGGCATGCTGCGCGACCTCAGCGAGTTGCGCGCCGACGACCCGGTGGTGCACGAGTCGCATGGGGTGGGGCGCTACCGTGGCCTCATCACCACCGATGTCGGCGAGGGCCCGGCCGAGTTCCTGCACATCGAATACGCCGGCGGCGACACGCTCTATGTGCCGGTGTCGCAACTGCATGTGATCTCGCGCTACACCGGCGGCCCGCCCGAGTCGGCGCCGTGGCACAAGCTCGGCTCTGGTCAGTGGGAGAAGGCCAAGCGCCGCGCCGCCAAGGCGGTGCGCGACACCGCCGCCGAACTGCTCAATCTTTACGCTCAAAGGGCTGCGCGCGAGGGCCGCGCCTTCCCGCTCGCCGCCCACGACTACGCCGCCTTTGCCGAGGGCTTCGGCTTTGAGGAGACGCCCGACCAGGCTGCGGCGATCGGCGCCGTGCTGCAGGACCTCACAGCCGGCCGCCCGATGGACCGGCTGGTGTGCGGCGATGTCGGCTTCGGCAAGACCGAGGTGGCCATGCGCGCAGCTTTCATCGCCCTGATGGCCGGCTACCAGGTGGCGGTGCTGGTGCCCACCACGCTGCTGGCCGAGCAGCACTTCCAGAATTTTTCCGACCGTCTCGCCGAATGGCCGATCCGCGTCGCCGAGCTCTCGCGCTTCCGCACCGCCAAGGAGCAGGCTGCCGCGCTCAAGGGCCTGGAGGCGGGCACCATCGACCTCATCATCGGCACCCACCGGCTGGTGCAGAAGGACGTCAAGTTCAAGAACCTCGGTCTTGTCATCATCGACGAGGAGCACCGTTTTGGCGTGCGGCAGAAGGAGGCGCTCAAGAGCCTGCGCGCCGAGGTCGACGTGCTCACCCTCACCGCCACGCCGATCCCGCGCACCTTGGCCATGAGTCTCGAAGGTCTGCGCGATTTCTCGGTGATTGCCACGGCGCCGCAGCGGCGGCTCGCCATCAAGACGCTGGTGGTGCCCTACAGCGAGGGCCACATCCGCGAGGCGGTGCTGCGCGAGCTCAAGCGCGGCGGGCAGGTGTACTTCCTGCACAACGAGGTCGACACCATCCTGCACATGCGCGACAAGCTCGCGCAGATGGTGCCCGAGGCGCGCATCGGCGTGGCGCACGGGCAGATGGCCGAGCGCGAACTGGAACAGGTGATGCGCGACTTCTACCACCAGCGCCACAACCTGCTGCTGTGCACCACCATCATCGAGACCGGCATCGACGTGCCGACCGCCAACACCATCCTCATCAACCGCGCGGACCGCTTTGGCCTCGCGCAACTGCACCAGTTGCGTGGTCGGGTGGGGCGCAGCCACCACCAGGCCTATGCCTACCTCATCACCGCTGGCGACGATGGCATGACCCCCGCTGCGCGCAAGCGCCTCGAGGCGATCCAGGCCATGGAGGAGCTTGGCTCGGGCTTCTATCTGGCCATGCACGACCTCGAGATCCGCGGCGCCGGCGAGGTGCTGGGCGACAGCCAGTCGGGCCAGATGCAGGAGGTCGGCTTTGGCATGTACATCGAGATGCTCAACGCCGCGGTGCGCTCGCTCAAGGCCGGTCGCGAGCCCGACCTCGAGGCGCCGCTGGCCGTCACCACCGAGATCCGCCTGCACGTGCCGGCGCTGCTGCCCGAGGACTACTGCGGCGACACGCACCAGCGCCTGATCCTCTACAAGCGGCTGGCCAACTGCGAGAGCGACGACGCGCTGGATCAGCTGCACGAGGAGTTGGTCGACCGCTTCGGCCAGCTTCCGGAGCCGGCACAGGCATTGCTCGAATGCCACCGCCTGCGTTTGGCCTGCAGCGGGCTCGGCATCGTCAAGCTGGACGCCTCGGAGGATGCGCTGTCGCTGCAGTTCCGCGGCGACACCACGGTCGACCCGGCGCGCCTGATGGAGCTGGTGCAGAAGCACCGCGGCGCGCGCTTCATGGGCGCGGACCGCGTGCGGTTGCCGATTCCGGTGGTGCCGCTGCAGGAGCGCGCGCGCATGGTCCGCGACCTGTGCCGCTCGCTCGTTGCGAAGGTTCAGGGGCCAAACGGCATCCATGTCGTCAGCACCCGAACCTGACCCGCGTCGCGCCGCACCCACACCGACCGGCGCCGGCATCGCGGGTGACTTGTCGATCGAACATCAACGCCCGGAGCCGACATGGCCTTTGCCGACAACCTCAAGCAACTCCCGCCGGTCTCGCATCTGGAGGGCCTCGACCTGCTCGACGAGGCCGGAGGCCTGGTCGCGAGCATCGACAACAAGCCGGGCCAGGCCGGCTCGCTGGCGGTCTACAACTTCCTCGGCCAGCACTTTGGCGCGATCACGCCGCTGGCGGCGCAGACCGGGCTCGAGCTCTACGCGGAACACACCGAGGACGCCCGCGCCAACCCCGGCAAGCACCCCAACATCGACCGGCTGACGAGGCTGGTGGCGAGTGGCGAGCGTCTGCGCGTCCGCCACCGCTTCGGCACCGGCTGAGCCTGTCGCCTGCCGGCCGAGCCTATCGATTGCCGGCTTCGCCCACCAGTCGCAAGCTGGCAGCCGGCTGGACCACGCGCTCGACGTCGCCGTCGGCGACCATGACGCAGTCGCGGCCGGCGGCCTTGGCGGCATACAGCGCGGCGTCGGCGCGGGCGACGAGCTGCTCGGCAGACTCCGGCCCCGCCACTGCGAGGCCACCCGACAGGGTGACCACCGGCAACACCTGCCCGGCGTGGCGCAGCGACAGGGTGCTGGCCAGCTGCCGCATGGCCTGCAGCCGCGCCATGGCGGCGTCGAGCGAGCAACCCGGCAGCACGATGCAGAACTCCTCGCCGCCATAGCGGCAGGCGAGGTCGTAGCCGCGCACGCTCTCGTTGATGCAGCGCGCCACCGCGTGCAGCACCAGGTCGCCCGCCTCGTGGCCGTAGGTGTCGTTGAAGCGCTTGAAGTGGTCGATGTCCATCATCGCCAGCATCAGCGGCTGGCTGGTGCGTTGGCAGCGCACCAACTCGGCCGGCAGACGCTCGGCCAAGAGACGGCGGTTGTAGAGGCCAGTCAGGCCGTCGCGTATGGCCTGCTCCTGCAGGCTGGCGCGCAGACCGAGGTTGGAGAGCGAGAGCTTGAGCGTCTCGCCGAGGCGCTCGGCGCGCTCCATGGTTCGGACCACCTCGCCATCGATCACATGGGCATCGGCCATCAGGTGCAGCGCGCCGACCACCTTGCCATCGGCGACCATCGGCACGCACAGCGTGGCCTGCAACTCGCCCGAACAGTCAACGTGCTGGCAGGGCACACTGCGACGGCCGTCGAGGAAGGTGTGGCTGCGCCCGCGGCGCAGCGCCCAGCACTGCTCGTTGCCAAAGCTCGGCAGCAGACGCTGGGTCACCACGCCGCCCCACTGGTCGCGCACCGTGAGGTGGCCGGCGCTGTCGCTGGTGCTGATCGCCCCGCTCCAGCCCGGGAACATCACCTGCGCGGTGCGCTGCACAATGGCGCAGGCTTCGCCGATGTTCTTGGCCGAGTTGAGCATGTCGCCGGTCTGGTGCAGCAGCGTGCGCTCGTGTTCGGAATCGCGCAGATTGACCACCAGTTCCTCGAGCATGGCCTTCTGCGAGGCGATCTCCTGGTCGACCTGCTTGCGGTCCTCGATGTCGATCAGGTAACCGACCAGTTCCGGCGGGTCGCTGCCGCGCACCACCTTGCCGTAGAGCGAATGCCAGCGGTAACTCTCGTCGTGCATGCGGTAGCGCAGTTCGGTCTGCAGGTGGCGGCCACCCGAGGCGATCACCTCGCGGTAGGTCGCCAGCGTGCGTTCGAGGTCGTCGGGGTGCACCAGGTCCGCGCGCCGACAGCCGCGGTCGAGAGAGGCGCTCGGGTAGCCCCAGAGCTCATAGACATTGCTGGAGAAGTAGGTGTAGGTGGGGGCGTCGTCGAGGCGGATGCGGATGACGATGACCGGGCCGCTGTTGAATAGCCGTCGCTCCTGTTCCAGCGCCATCTCCACCTGCTTGCGCGTTTCGATGTCGACGAGGGTGCCGCTCAGCCGTGTCGGCGCGCCGTCGGCGCTGCGCTCGACCACCACGGCGCGCGCCATGACCCAGCGCGGTTGCCGGTCGCGCGGCACCACCCGGTACTCGGCCTCGAACACCGGCGCCTTGCCGCGCATGTGGCCGTCGAGCAGGGCCCACATGCCGGCCTGGTCTTCGCTGTGGACGGCGCGGAACCAGACGTTGGACGGGATGCGGTCGCCATCAAAGCCAAAATCGGCGCCCTCGCCGAGGCTACCCTCGAAATGCACTTCGTCGCGCCCGAGGTCCCAGTCCCAGAAGCAGATGCCGGCGCCCGCCATGATCAGGTGGTGGCGCGCCTTGCCAGCCTCCAGTTCGCGCGTCATCTGCTGCGCCAGTTCCAGGGCGCGCGTTTCGAGCCGCTGGTTGGCATCGCGCAGCTCGGCGATCTGCCGGGCCTTGCGCTGGCGGCTCCGCCACTGCAGCAGCAGGAACACGAATAGCCCCGCGATCAAGGTGCAGAGGACCGTAAGCAGGGCGGTGGAGGTGGATTCGGGCACGGCGTCCCTCCCGATGGGAACACCTTTAATCTAGCCCTCTTTCAAGCTTTTTGCATTAGATTTATGCGTTAAGTTGCTTTTGATTGTGTCTCGGCGTGGTAGCTCGAGCGCACCAGTGGCCCGCACGCGGCGCTGACAAAGCCCATTTCCAGCGCGACCTCGGTCCATGCCCTGAAGCGCTCCGGCGCCACGTAGCGGCGCACCGGCAGGTGGCCCGGCGAGGGCTGCAGATACTGACCCAAGGTGAGCATGGTCACGCCGTGCGCGCGCAGCTCGCGCAGCACTGCGTCCACCTCCTCATCAGTCTCGCCGAGCCCGAGCATCAGGCCTGATTTGGTCGGCAGCCCGGGACGGCGCGCGCGGAAATCGCGCAGCAGCGCCAGCGATTCGGCGTAGTCGGCACCCGGTCGCGCCTCGCGGTAAAGCCGCGGCACGGTCTCGAGGTTGTGGTTGAGCACGTCGGGCGGGCTGGCGGCGAGGATCTCAAGCGCGCGCGCCTGGCGTCCGCGGAAGTCGGGTACCAGCACCTCGATGCGCGTGCCGGGCGAGGCGGCGCGGATCGCCGCGATGCACTCGGCAAAGTGCTGTGCGCCGCCATCGCGCAGGTCGTCGCGGTCGACGCTGGTGATCACCACATAACGCAACTGCAACGCGCTGATGGCCGCCGCCAGTTGCGCCGGTTCGGCGGCATCCGGCGGCAGCGGCCGACCATGGGCGACGTCGCAGAATGGACAACGACGGGTACAGATGTCGCCCAAGACCATGAAGGTGGCGGTGCCGCCGCCGAAGCACTCGCCGATGTTGGGGCAACTGGCCTCTTCGCAGACCGAGTGCAGACCGTGTTCGCGCAGCGTGCGCCGCACCGCCTCGAAGCGCTCGCCGCCGGGGGCGCGGGCGCGGATCCAGTCCGGCTTGGCGAGCGGCGCGCCGGCCGGCACGATGCGAATGGGGTTACGCGCGGTCTTGCTGCCGCTGCGCTGTTTGATGCCGGGCTTGAGGCTCATGCGGCGGCAGCGCAGTCGGTGCGCCGGGTGGCGAGGGCCGACGAGAGTTGCCCACACACCCGTGCGGCCCATGTCGCCACGCTGTCGTCGCAACCGAGGTCGGTGGTGCGCGTCACGCGCAGACCAGGCTGGCCGCAGGGGTCGATGCGGTCGAACGGGGCCAGGTCGCAGCACACGTTGAGCGCAAGCCCGTGGTAGCAGCAGCCGCGGCTGATGCGCAGGCCGAGCGCGGCGACCTTGGCGCCGTCCACGTAGACGCCCGGCGCATCGGCGCGCGCCACGCCGTGAATGCCGCTGCCGGCCAGCGCGGCGATGAGCGCATTCTCGAGCAGACTGACCGCGCCGCGCGCGGTGAGTCCGAGGCGGCGCAGGTCGAGCAGGGTGTAGACCACCAACTGGCCGGGGCCGTGCCAGGTCACCTGTCCGCCGCGGTCGGTGCGCACGACGGGAATCGGGCCCGGATCATGCAGGTGCTGCAGGCGACCGGCCTTGCCCAGCGTGTAGACCGGCGCGTGCTCGAGCCACCACAGTTGGTCGGCGTGCTTCGGCTCGCGCCCGGCGGTGAACGCCTGCATGGCATGCCAGACCGGGGTGTAGGCCTGTTGGCCAAGCGGGTGCACGGTCGGTGCGGCGGCCTCGCCGGCCGGCTGTGGCCGCGCGACGGCGGGCGTGGCCGCGTGGGCCAGGGGCAGCGCGTGCAGGCCGAACGCTCCGCTTGCGCCCTACAGCACCATCGCGACGGCAGGGTGCGTGCTCAGGTCGCGGTAGAGCTTGTCGAGCTGGTCGCGCGACACCGCGCGCACAGTGCAGGTCACCGACACGTATTTGCCGCCAGCCGAGGCGCGCGTGCGGATGGTGCTGCCGTCGAAGTCGGGCGCGTGCGCGCGCACCACATGGCAGACGATCCCGGCGAACTCCGCGCTCGCCAGGCCCATCACCTTGATCGGGAAGTCGCAGGGGTACTCGATCAGGCTGTCGGCCGCGTCGGCGCTCATGGCGCGTCCTTGAGCGTCTGGTAGAGCGCCAGCAAGCGTCGCGCCAGCGGCCCCGCCGTGCCGCTGCCCACCGGTCGGCCGTCGAGGCGGGTGATGGGCAGGATCTCCTTGGTCGACGAGGTCAGCCAGAGTTCGTCGGCTTGGCGCACCTCGGCCTCGCTGATCTCGCGCACCTCGAGCGGGATGCCGTGTCCGCGCGCGAGTTCGATGACCGCGTCGTAGGTGATGCCGGGCAGCATCCGGTGGTTGCGCGGCGGCGCCAGCAGCGTGCCGTTCTTGACCGCGAAGATGTTGCTCGCAGCGCCCTCGGTGAGGTGGCCGTCGCGGAACAGGATGGATTCGGCGGCGCCCTCGTCCACTGCGAGTTGTCGCAGCAACACATTGGCCAGCAGCGCGATCGACTTGATGTCGCAGCGCTGCCAGCGGTTGTCAGTGGTGCTCACTGCTGCCACACCGGCCTCGAACTGCGCCGGCGAGGGCGTGACCAGCGGATTGGCCATCATGAACACGGTGGGCGCCGCGCCCTGCGGGAAGGCATGGTCGCGCTTGGCCACGCCGCGCGTCACCTGCAGGTAGAGGTTCTGGTCGGCAAAGTCCTGTCGGCCGATGAGGTCGCCGATCAGCGCGGTCCAGCCGCCGGTGTCGTGCGGATTGGCCAGCCGGATGCCGTCGCAGCTGTTCTGCAGGCGCGCAAGATGTTGCGGCAGGCGGAATGGCCGGCGCGCGTAGACCGGAATGACCTCGTAGACGCCGTCGCCGAGCAGAAAGCCGCGGTCCAGGACCGGCACCCTGGCTTCGCCGATGGGCAGGTATTCGCCATTGAGATAGACCGTCATGTCATTGCAACCATAGCAGCGCGGTGTCGATCATGCGCCGCACGAAACCACCCACCGCGACCGGTTCGCGTGCCACCAACGGGTATTCTGCCAAGGTCTGCCCGCCGGCGATCAGGCGCAGGCGGCCGAGTGTCTGCCCTGTACTCACCGGCGCCTCGACCATTCCGCGCACCTCGATCACCGGCCGGATGGCGCCTTTGCGCTCGCGCGGCACCGCCAGCAGCGTCTCGCCAGCGAGACCGAGACCTACCTCGCGCGCGTCGCCCTTCCACACCCGCACCCGCGCCAGATCCTTGCCGGCGCCGCCGACCCGCATCACCTCCCAACGGGTAAAGCCGAGGTTGAGCAGGCGCTGCGCCTCGCTGTGGCGGACGCGATCGGTGTCGGCACCGGCGAGGACGACGACCAGCCGGCGCTCGCCACGCTTGGCGGAGGCCACGATGCTGTAGCCGGACGCGGGGGTATGGCCGGTCATCAGGCCGTCGATGGTGGGGTCGCGCTGCAGCAGCCGGTTGCGTGCCGAGTGGTTGAGGCCGTTAAAGGTGAAGCGCGCGGCGCCAAACAGCTTGCTGTCGGCCGGGAAGTCGCGCAGCAGCGCCTCGGCCAGCCGCGCCATGTCGCGCGGCGTGCTGTGGTGTTGCGGTTCGGGACGTCCGCTGGCGTTGGCAAAGCGCGTGCCGCTCAGGCCCAGACGCTCGGCCTGCTGGTTCATGCGTTCGACGAACCGCGCCTCGCTGCCGGCCACAGTCTCGGCCAGCGCCACGGCGGCGTCGTTGGCGTTGACCGTGACCATGCCCTGTAGCAGTTGTTGCACCGTGGCGGGGTGACGCTCGTCGATATACATGCGCGCGCCGGCGGCGCGGGCTGCGGCGGCGGAGGGTCTGATCAGCTGCTGCCGCTTCAGTTCGCCACGCTCGATCGCCTGCAGCGCCAGATAGGCGGTCATCAGCTTGGTCAGCGATGCCGGCTCGAAGCGCCGCTCCGGGTTGTGGCTGGCAAGGGCCTGGCGTGCCTCCATGTCGTAGAGCAGCCAGCCGCGCGCCGCGGCCTCGACCGGCGCGCCGGCGCTCGCAAGTGCTGGCAGCAACAGGGCAAGGCTGGCTGCGAGGCAGGCGATCAGCCGCCCCGGAGGCCAGCGGATGGGGGTCGTGGCGTGCGACATCAGGGCTGGGAGTATAGTCGCGGGGCGGGTGCGCGGCTTGCGCGCAGTTGCAGCAGGCGCCGCTCTCCGTTACCGTCCGCGCATCTGCAGCGCGACAGGTTCCGCGACATGAAGTCTCCCACTCCTGCACCAACGGTCCGATTCGACGGCAAGACGCTCAAGGCGGTTGCCATCCGCTCCGCCGCCTATGCCGCCATCGCTTGGGTCGCGCCCGGCTTTGCCCTCTTTTACCTGCTCTGCGGCCTCTACGACGTGGCGCGCAACAGCCAACTCGACGGCTACACCATCTACCAATATTTCTTTGGACGCGGCTTGGGCACCTGGATCCTGTCGCCCTTCAACATCGTCATGGACATCATTCATCTGCCGTTCTGGAACAAGGGCGTCTACCGCCTTGAGGACCTGCCGGCAGCGCACCAGCAGGAGATCCGCGCGTTGATCGACAGCATGCAGCGCGAGCAACTGGTCGAGAAGATTGAGACGCGACTCTCCGACAACCCGCGCGAGATGCTGTTCTTCAAGTGGTACGGCCAGAACATCGACGGCCCCATCGAGATTCCCGAGTTCCGCCAGCGCTACCCGCTGATCCGCACCATCGGCGTGTCGGTGTTCAACCGGCGCAAATCGACCAACCGGCACTTCGGCCCTTTGCGCATGACCATCCGCGTGCTCTACAACCTCAACGACGTGAAGAGCGACGATGCCTGGATCGAGGTCGGCAAGCACGTCAATGTGTGGCGCGAGCAGAAGATGTTCATCTTTGACGACACGCTCATGCACCAGTCCTTCAACGAGACCGAGGCGCCGCGCTACTGCGCCTTCATCGACGTGGTGCGCCCGGGCCTGCTGACCAGCGCCATGGCGCGGCTGGTGGACTGGCTGGGCGGGGTGCTGATCCGCACCAACCATATTTTTTACAAGAACTGGTCCTTCATCCGCTGAGGCGGTCGCAAAACTGCTGCGGGGGTCATCTGCGGCGGCGTCAAACGGGCCGGCCGGCGGTTTCCGGTCCGGGCAGCTTCAGTCCGTCGCGCTGCACCGCCTCGACCATGGCGCGCAACAGCGCCCGACGCACCACCTGCTGCTCCAGCGCTGCCACGCGCAGCCGTGCGCGGAACACCATGCTGCCCTCGGTGAGGTGATCCACGCCGAGCAGTTCAAGGTCGCCGAGGATGCGCCCGACCCACTGCGGTTCCTTGCGCAGCGCCTCGCCGGCGGTGCGCAGACAGGCCAGTGTGCGCTCGATGTCGTTGCCGAAGACCACCGGCACGTCGACCACGGCGTAAGCGTATTCGCGGCTGCGGTTGGAGACGGTGCTGACCGTGCCGTTGGGCACGAAGTGCACGGCGCCCTCGAGGTCGCGCAGACGCACATAGCGCAGCGTCACCTCCTCCACCACCCCCGATTTCCCGCCGAGGTCGACCACGTCGCCGACCCGCACCTGGTTCTCGACGAGCATGACGAAGCCGGTGAAGTAGTCCTTGACCAGGCTCTGTGCGCCAAAGCCCACCGCCACACCAGCAACCCCAGCAGTGGCGAGGATCGGCGCGATCGAGACACCGAGTTCGTTGAGCACCAGCATGACCGTGACCACGCCCAGCACCACCGAGGCGATGTAGCGAAACACACGGCCGAGCGTCTGGATGCGTCGCCGGTCTTCGGCGCATTCGGCGGCGGCTTCCATGCCGCTGATGGCCAACCGGATGACGCGCCGCGCCAGCGCCGTGAGCAACCACCACAGCAGAACGATCACGCTGACGCGCAGCAAGGCGAGCATGCCGTGCGCCCACGGCGGCAAGTGGTCGCTTTCGACAAGGACGCGCAGGGTGGCGAGCGAGAGGTCGGGAGTCACGAGGGGGCAGGGGTCGGGGCGCGAGTTTATATGGCGTATTGTGCCCGTGCTGGCGGGAACACAGAGCGGGCGGGTACTGCCAAAGCCGAAGAGGATGACGCGCGTCAGGTCGCGGTGGGCGCCTCCGCGCCAAGCCTTTCGCGGCTCCACCCTTGACGGCAGGCGATCGACGCCTGGCATTCAATCAGACAGGAGGTGACCCCATGCACAGCGTCGTACGCACAGGTTTTGGAGCCATTCGCCAGCCGATGTTTTTCGCCGCCGCCCTGATCGGGCTTGTCGGGCCGGGCCTCGCCTCGGCGGCCGAGGCGTACATCATCAGCCCGCAGGATGGCGCGACGGTGAGTTCGCCCTTCGTGGTGCGGTTCGGCCTCAAGGGCATGGGCGTGGCGCCGGCCGGCGTCGACATGCCCGGCACCGGTCACCACCACCTCGTCATTGATGCGCCGCTGCCGCCAGCCGGCCAGCCGGTGCCCTTCGATGACAAGCACAAGCATTTTGGCAAGGGGCAGACCGAGACTGAACTCAGTCTGCCGCCCGGCGAGCACACCCTGCAACTGATTTTGGGCGACCACACCCATGTCCCGCATGACCCGCCGGTGACCTCGCCGCAGATCCGTGTCCGCGTGCGCTAGCGGATCGATACTGCGCGGACCCGGCGCCGTGAGGGCGCCCGGATGCCGGCTCAGCCCGCCAGGGTCGGCTCGGCCGCCACCAACTCGGCCCACTCGGCGTCGCTGAACAGCCGCGAGTCGGCGAGGAAGGCCTTGCCCTCCGAGGCCTCGATGCTGAAAGTGCCGCCGTGGCCGCCGTCGACCACGTCGATGATGATCTGCGTGTGCTTCCAGTACTCGTATTGCGAGGCGCTGATGTAGAACGGGATGCCGCCGAGCTCGCCGAGCTTGACGTCGTTGAACACCATCACCTCGCCCTCCATGTAGAGGTTGGCCGCGCTGTTGTCGCAGCAGCCACCCGACTGGTGAAAGATCATGTTCGGCCCGTATTTGGCCTTGAGCGTCTCGATGAAGGCCAGTGCTGCTGGTGTCGCAACAACCTTGTCGACCATGGGGTCTCCTCCTTGCCGGTAAAACGGGGGCTGTTGCCAGCCGCCCAGTAAAACGGGGGCTGTTGCCAGCCCCCGTGGTACTTCGCCGTAGCCGACTTCGGATTAGAAGAAGCCGAGCTTGCTCTCGCTGTAGCTGACCAGCAGGTTCTTGGTCTGCTGGTAGTGGTCGAGCATCATCTTGTGCGTCTCACGACCGATGCCCGACTGCTTGTAGCCACCGAAGGCCGCGTGGGCCGGGTAGGCGTGGTAGCAGTTGGTCCACACGCGACCGGCCTTGATGGCGCGACCCATGCGGTACGCGACGTTGCCGTTGCGGCTCCACACGCCGGCGCCGAGGCCGTAGAGCGTGTCGTTGCCGATGGCGACGGCTTCTTCCTCGGTCTTGAAGGTGGTCGCGGCCAGCACCGGGCCGAAGATCTCCTCCTGGAAGATGCGCATCTTGTTGTGGCCCTTGAATACGGTTGGCTCGATGTAGAAGCCGCCAGCCAGGTCACCCGGCAGGTGAGCGCGGTTGCCACCGGTCAGGCACTGGGCGCCTTCTTCCTTGCCCAGCTTGAGGTAGGACTCGATCTTGGTGACCTGTTCCATCGACGCCTGCGCGCCCATCATGGTGTCGGTGTCGAGCGGGTTGCCGTGCTTGATCGCCTTGATGCGCTGGACGCAGCGCTCCATGAACTTGTCGTAGATCGACTCATGGATCAACGCGCGCGACGGGCAGGTGCAGACCTCGCCCTGGTTGAAGGCGAACAGCACCAGACCCTCGATGGCCTTGTCGAAGAAGCCGTCGTCGTGGTCGGCCACATCGGCAAAGAAGATGTTGGGGGACTTGCCGCCGAGTTCCAGCGTGGCCGGAATCAGGTTGTTGGCTGCCGCCTGACCGATCAGACGACCGGTGCTGGTCGAGCCGGTGAAGGCGATCTTGTTGATGCGCGTGCTGGTGGCCAAGGGGTGGCCCGCTTCGCGGCCGTAGCCGTTGACGATGTTGAGCACGCCCGGCGGCAGCAGGTCGGCGATCAGTTCGACCAGGATCAGCAGCGAGATCGGGGTCGACTCGGCCGGCTTGAGCACCACCACGTTGCCCGCGCCCAGTGCCGGCGCGAGTTTCCACGCGGCCATCAGGATCGGGAAGTTCCACGGGATGATCTGGCCGATGACGCCCAGCGGCTCGTGGAAGTGGTACGCCACGGTGGTCTCGTCGATCTCGGAGATCGACCCTTCCTGGGCGCGCAGCGCGCCGGCAAAGTAGCGGAAGTGGTCGGCCGAGAGCGGGATGTCGGCGTTCAGCGTCTCGCGGATGGCTTTGCCGTTGTCGACGGTTTCGGCGTAGGCAAGCTTCTCGAGGTTGGCTTCGATGCGGTCGGCGATCTTGAGCAGGATGTTCGAACGCTCGGTCGGCGAGGTGCGGGCCCACTTGTCGGCGGCGGCGTGCGCGGCGTCGAGTGCGGCTTCGATGTCTTCGGCGGTGGAGCGGGCGGCCTGCGTGTAGACCTTGCCGCTGATCGGTGTGACCACGTCAAAATACTGGCCCTTGATCGGGGCAACCCATTTGCCACCGATGAAGTTGTCGTACTTGGCCTTGTACTGGATCTTGGCGCCGGCCTCGCCGGGATGGGCGTAAATCATGCATTCCTCCATTGCAGGCTGGTTTTCACAGTAGCAACGCCCGGACCACCAACCCGTGGGCCCAGGCGAACGTCCGCTATGACCGGCAGCAACAGCCTTTCTCCATGCGGCATCTGGTCGGGGCCTGTGGCCCTCTTGCACACGGGTCGGGACGACGCCCGGGGCCGGCTGTGCCGCTTTCTGTCTTGTAGCGGGTTGAGATTACACCTAATCGCGCCAGTGCGGCTGACATCGGTGCGGTCGATGTTGGTGTGGCGAAGAACCGGCTGCCATTGCGCCGGCCCCGGCGATGCGTTGCGCCATCGACCCACCTAAAATGGCGCATCCCCGCCCGCGCGCCGCATGGCGAACGGTGTCCATAAGGAGCTTGACGTGTCCCGCTGGCTGGTTCTGTTGTCGGTTTGCTTGTCTTTTGCGCGTCCTGCAGCGGCCGGCGAGGTGCAGGCGGCGGTGGCGGCCAACTTCACCGCGCCGATGCAGAAGCTGGCGCCGCTGTTTGAGCAGCAGACCGGCCATAGGGTGGTTGCGTCCTATGGCTCCACCGGCAAACTGGCGGCACAGATCCAGAACGGCGCGCCATTCGAGGTTTTCCTCGCCGCCGACGACGAGACACCGGCCAAGTTGGAGCGCAACGGTGCGGCGGTGAACGGCACCCGCTTTACCTATGCCATCGGTCGGCTGGTGCTGTGGAGCCGAGAGCCTGGCCGCGTGGATGGCAACGGCGAGGTGCTGCGCGGCGACAGTTTCGACCGGCTGGCCATCGCCGATCCCCGGCTCGCCCCGTATGGCGCGGCGGCGGTGCAGACGCTGCGCGCGCTGGGTCTGCACGAGCGATTGCAACCGCGTCTGGTCACCGGCGAGAACATCACCCAGGCGCACCAGTTCGTCGCCACCGGCAACGCGCAGTTGGGTTTTGTGGCGTTGTCGCAGGTGCAGGTCGATGGGCGCATCGCCGAAGGTTCGGCGTGGGTGGTGCCGGCGCGGTTGCATGAGTCCATTGTCCAGCATGCGGTGCTGCTGGCGATCGGCCAGGACAAGCCGGCCGCGCGAGCGCTGCTCGAGTTCCTGCGCAGCGAGCCGGCGCGCGCACTCATCCGCAAGCACGGCTACGACGTCCCCGGCGGATGACCGCTGGCGTGCTGAGCCCGGCCGACCTCGCCGCCATCGGTCTGACCCTGCGTCTCGCGGCGGCCACCACCTTGGTGCTGCTGCTGGTCGCGCTGCCGCTGGCCTGGTGGCTGGCGAGCAGTTGTTCCAGACTGCGCGCGCCGGTGGCCGCGTTGGTCACGCTGCCGCTGGTGCTGCCGCCCACCGTCCTCGGGTTTTACCTGCTGGTCCTGATGGGTCCTGACGGGCCGCTCGGCCGGTTCACCCAGTCCATGGGCTGGGGGCTGCTCTCGTTCACCTTCACCGGCTTGCTGATCGGCTCGGTGGTGTATTCGCTGCCGTTCGCGGTGCAGCCGCTGCGTGACGCCTTCGAGGCGGCTGGGCGCCGGCCCCTTGAGGTGGCGCAGACACTCGGCGCCACGCCCCTGCAGGCCTTTGTCACGGTCGCGCTGCCGCTGGCGCGGCCGGGCCTGCTCACCGCGGCGGTGCTTAGCTTTGCCCACACCATCGGCGAGTTCGGCGTCGTGCTGATGATCGGCGGCAACATCCCGGGCCGCACCCAGGTGGTTTCGACGCAGATCTATGGCCACGTCGAAGCCATGGACTACGGCAACGCCCACACCTTGGCAGCGGTGCTGCTGCTGTTCTCGTTCGCCGTGTTGCTGGCGCTCTCGCTGCTCGGCCGGCGGCGCCTGCGGGTGCTGCCGTGAGCGGCACGACCGCCGGGGGCAACCGGCGTCCGGCCGCAGCACACGGGCCTTCGGGGCCCGGCACCACGCCGGCCGCGACTGCCGGAGAACTGGATGTCTCGCTCCGCGTGGCGCGCCCCGACTTCCGCCTTGAGGTCGACCTGCGATTGCCATTGGCCGGCATCACGGTCCTGTTCGGCACCTCGGGTTCGGGCAAGACCACGCTGTTGCGCGCCATCGCCGGGTTGGAGCCCGATACGCGGGGGCGTGTGAGCATTGGCGGCAGGCCGTGGCAGGACGATGCCGCCGGGGTGCGTGTGCCGGTGTGGCAGCGGCGCGTCGGCTACGTTTTCCAAGAGGCCAGCCTGTTCGAGCACCTCGACGTGCGCGGCAACGTCGAATATGGCTTGCGCTGGTTACGGGGCCGCAAGGCAGGCACCCGGCCGGATCCCGGTAAGGCATCCTTCGCCGGTCGCGATGCCGGACCGCAAGCGATAGAGAGCGGGGCGGACCTCTCTGACTGCGACAGCCCCGAGGCCCTCGAAGCGCTGATCGACACCCTCGGCATCGGCGCGCTGAGGGGGCGCCGCGTCGATACGCTGTCGGGCGGACAGCGCCAGCGGGTGGCCATCGCCCGGGCGCTGGCGGTGCGGCCGGCGCTGCTGCTGCTCGACGAGCCGCTGGCGGCGCTGGACTTCGCGCGCCGCGACGAGATCATGGGCTGGTTGGAGGCGCTGCGCGACCGCACCGGCACGCCGATGCTCTACGTCACGCACTCTCTGGAAGAACTCGAGCGGCTCGCCGGCCGCGTCGTCGTGCTCCGCGACGGCCAAGTTTCAGCTGTCGGGGCACCCGAAGGCGCGCTGCGCGCCGCCGGCCTCGACGCTGCCGCCGACCGGCTGCAGCGTCTGCGACTGCCCTGAGCCGCGGCCGCACCGCGCGCGGGGCAGTAGTCCCGCGATCGGGGGCGCGCGATGGAAGCGTTTAGTGCGCCGCTTCAGCCGTCTGCAGACGCAGGAACGCTTCGTAGACGGTCGGGTGCAGATCGGCCTTGGCGGCGTCGAGGTGACGCAGCATGGTCTCGCGCATGCGCGGTTCCCAGAACTTGCGCAGGTGGCCGGCGATCTCGTTCACAGCGAATTCGCGGTCGGGGTAGGCCTCGAAGAAACTGCCGATCTGGTTGGCCATCTTGCTCAGGTGGTGAATGTCCATCTCTGCTCCTCTCTGTGTCTCTGTTTGTCGTCTTTTGTCCGGTGTCGTGCCGACGGTGTTTCGGTCCGGCAAACTCGCGTCGCACCTCAGGCGGCGAACGCCTCCGCGTGCGTGTAGGTGGTGAGCCGATCGCCACGCGCCCAGCAGGCCAGCGCCACGCCGGCCGCTTCGGCAACGCGCACCGCCAACGCCGTAGGCGCCGAGACTGCCACTAGCGCGCCGATGCCGGCACGCGCGGCCTTCTGCACCATCTCGTAGCTGGCGCGGCTGGAGATCAGCGCAAAGCCGCCGGCCGTGGCAATGCCCTGCCGCTGCATGGCGCCGATCAGCTTGTCGAGTGCGTTGTGGCGGCCGACATCCTCGCGGCACAGCCGCAGTTGGCCCTCGGCGTCGACCCAGCCCGCCGCATGCGTGGCGCCGGTGTCATTGCGGATCTGCTGCGCGTCGTCGAGCGCCTGCAGCGCCGCGTTGACGTGCGCCAGCGGCACCGTGGGGCGAGCCGCCACCTGTGCCACCGGCCGCACCGCCCGCTCCAGACTCTCGGCGCCGCAGATGCCGCAGCCGGTGCGCCCGGCGAGTTGCCGGCGCTGGTGTTTAAGCCCGGCGAAGGCGCGGCTGGCGAGTTCGACTTGCACCTCGATGCCGCTACAGGTGGGCACCACCTCGCAGGCGCGAATCTCATCGGCGGACTCGACCACGCCCTCTGTCAATGAAAAGCCCAGCGCGAAGTCCTCGAGGTCGCAGGGCGTGGCCAGCATCACCACGTGGCTGATGCCGTTGTAGACCAGCGCCACCGGCACCTCTTCGGCCAGCCATTCGCTGGCCTGCGTTGTGCCACCGGCGCCGACGCGCCACACCGCGCGCGATGCCGTCACCACTGGGGCCGCGTAAGGCGAGCCCTCGCCGGCTGCCGCACCGCCGGCCTCTTCACCCCGCGCGAGCAAGGCAGAGAAGACCGGGCGGTCGTCGATCACACCGTTTCCTTCTGGCGCTGCGGCAACTTGTCGAGTTGCTGCTCGCTGAACTTGCGGTAGCGCTCCTGCCAGTCGGACGGCTGTGTCACCTTGGTCACCTCGACCGCGGTCACCTTGTACTCAGGGCAGTTGGTCGCCCAGTCCGAGTTCTCGGTGGTGATGACGTTGGCGCCCGAGAACGGATGGTGGAAGGTGGTGTAGACCACGCCCGGCTGCAGGCGGTCGCTCACGTTGGCACGCAGCACGGTGCTGCCAGCGCGGCTGGTGATGCCGACCCAGTCACCCGTGTTGATGCCACGTGCTTCGGCATCGGACGGGTGCAGGTCGAGGATGTCCTCCTCGTGCCAGCGCGAGTTCTCGGTGCGGCGCGTCTGCGCGCCGACGTTGTACTGGCTGAGGATGCGCCCGGTGGTGAGCACCAGCGGGAATTGCCGGTTGGTGCGCTCGTCGGTCGGCACGTAGGCGGTCGGCATGAAGTGGCCCTTGCCGCGCACGAACTCGCCAATGTGCATGGTCGGCGTGCCCTCCGGATGCTCGTCGTTGCAAGGCCACTGGATGCTGCCGAGGCGGTCGAGCTTCTCGTAGCTCACGCCGTGGAAGGTCGGCGTCAGGCGCGCGATCTCGTCCATGATCTCCGACGGGTGCTTGTAGTTCATCGGGTAGCCCAGCGCGTTGGAGAGCAACTGCGTCACCTCCCAGTCCTCGTAGCGGGCGAGCGGCTTCATCACCTTGCGCACCGGCGAGATGCGGCGCTCGGCGTTGGTGAAGGTACCGTTCTTCTCGAGGAAGCTCGAGCCCGGCAGGAAGACGTGCGCGAACTTGGCGGTCTCGTTGAGGAACAGGTCCTGCACGATGACGCACTCCATGGCACGCAGCGCGGCCTCCACGTGCTGGGTGTTCGGGTCCGACTGAACGATGTCCTCACCTTCGCAGTACAGCGCCTTGAAGGTGCCGTCCATGGCGGCTTCGAACATATTGGGGATGCGCAGGCCCGGCTCGTCGTGCAGGGTGACGTTCCACTCCTTGCCGAACAGGGCGCGAGTGGCGGCGTCCGACACGTGGCGGTAGCCCGGCAGTTCGTGCGGGAAGGAGCCCATGTCGCAGGAGCCCTGAACGTTGTTCTGGCCGCGCAGCGGGTTCACCCCCACGCCTTCACGGCCGATGTTGCCGGTGGCCATGGCGAGGTTGGCGATGCCGATCACCATCGTGGAACCTTGGCTGTGCTCGGTCACGCCCAGTCCGTAGTAGATGGCGCCGTTGCCGCCGGTGGCGAACAGGCGGGCGGCACCGCGCACCTGCTCGGCCGGCACACCGGTGATGGCCTCCATCGCCTCGGGCGAGTTCTCAGGCTTGCTGATGAAGTCGCGCCAGACCTGGAACGAGTCGGCCTCGCAGCGCTCAGCCACGAAGGCCTCGTCGATCAGGCCTTCCGTCGCAACCACGTGCGCCAGCGAGTTGATGATCGCCACATTGGTGCTGGGCTTGAGTTGCAGGTGGAAGTCGGCCTTGTAATGCGGGCCCGAGACGCTCTCGGTGACGCGCGGGTCGATCACGATCAGCTTGGCGCCCTCACGCAGGCGACGCTTCATTTGCGAGGCGAACACCGGATGGCCGGCCGACGGGTTGGCGCCGATGATCATGATGACGTCGGACTTGAGCACCGAGTCGAAGGTCTGCGTCCCGGCCGATTCGCCGAGCGTCTGCTTGAGACCGTAACCGGTGGGCGAGTGGCAGACGCGGGCGCAGGTGTCGACGTTGTTGTTGCCGAATGCCGCGCGCACCAGCTTCTGCACCAGATAGCCTTCTTCGTTGGTGCAGCGGCTGGAGACGATGCCGCCGACCGAGTGCTTGCCGTACTTGCCCTGGATGCGCTTGATCTCGCTGGCGGCGTGGTTGATCGCCTCTTCCCAGCTCACCTCTTGCCACGGGTCGTCGATGCTCTGGCGGATCATCGGCGTGGTGATGCGGTCCTTGTGCGTGGCGTAGCCAAAGGCAAAGCGACCCTTGACGCAGGAGTGGCCATGGTTGGCGTGGCCGTCCTTGTTCGGCACCAGACGCACGACCTGATTGCCCTTGGTCTCGGCCTTGAACGAGCAGCCGACGCCGCAATACGCGCAGGTGGTGATGGTGCTCTTCTCGGCCTGGCCATGGTCGATGACCGACTTCTCCATCAGCGTGGCGGTCGGGCAGGCCTGCACGCAGGCGCCGCAGCTCACGCATTCCGAATCCATGAACGGCTGGTCCATGCCCGGCGAGACGCGCGACTCAAAGCCGCGGCCGGAGATGGTCAACGCGAAGGTGCCCTGCGTCTCCTCGCAAGCGCGTACGCAACGGTTGCAGACGATGCACTTGCTCGGGTCGTAGGCAAAGTAGGGGTTGGAGAAATCCTTGACGGTGCCGGAACGGACGTCGAAGTGGTTCTTGCCCTCGTAGCCGTAACGCACCTCACGCAGGCCGACCACGCCGGTCATGTCCTGCAACTCGCAGTTGCCGTTGGCCGAACAGGTCAGGCAGTCGAGCGGGTGGTCGGAGATGTAGAGCTCCATCACGCCCTTGCGGATCTCGGCCAGTTTGGGCGACTGCGTCGTCACCTGCATGCCCGGCTCGACCAGCGTGGTGCAGGAGGCCGGGTAACCGCGACGGCCCTCGATCTCGACCAGACACAGGCGGCAGGAACCGAACGGCTCCAGGCTGTCGGTGGCGCACAGCTTGGGGATGGCGTTGCCGGCATCCTGTGCAGCACGCATCACCGAGGTGCCGGCCGGCACCGAGACCTCGATGCCGTCGATGCTCAGGGTGACCAGTTTCTCGGATTCGCGGGCGGGGGTGCCGTAATCGACGTCGCGGGGCAGTGACATGGGGGCCTCCTCAGGCAGCCGCGGCTTCGCGCTTGGGCGCAAAGTCCTCGGGGAAATGGTTGAGCGCGGACAGCACGGGGTAGGGCGCCATGCCGCCGAGCGCGCAGAGCGAGCCGTTGAGCATGGTGTCGCACAACGAACGCATGAGTGCGATATTGGCTTCGACGTCGACGCCCTTGATGATCTTGCTCATGACTTCGGTGCCGCGCGTCGAACCGATGCGGCAGGGCGTGCACTTGCCGCACGACTCGATGGCGCAGAACTCCATGGCGTAGCGGGCCTGCTCGGCCATGTCGACGCTGTCGTCGAACACCACCAGGCCGCCGTGGCCGATCATCGCGTTAACCTTGCTGTAAGCCTCGTAATCCAAAGGGATGTCGAACTGCGATTCCGGCACGTAGGCGCCAAGCGGACCGCCGACCTGCACCGCGCGGATCGGCCTGCCGGATGCGGAACCGCCGCCGTAGTCGTACAGCAACTCGTTGAGCGTCAGGCCGAAAGCCTTCTCGACCAGGCCGCCGTGCTTGATGTTGCCGGTGATCTGGAAGGGCAGGGTGCCGCGCGAACGGCCCATGCCGAAGTCCTGGTAGAACTTGCCGCCCTTGGCGAGGATGATCGGCACCGAGCACAGCGAGATGACGTTGTTGATGACCGTGGGCTTGCCGAACAGGCCCTCTATGGCCGGCAGCGGCGGCTTGAAGCGGACGATGCCGCGCTTGCCCTCGAGGCTCTCCAGCAGGCTGGTCTCCTCGCCGCAGATGTAGGCGCCAGCGCCGAGCCGCACTTCGAGCTCGAAGGCCTTGCCCGAGCCGAGCACGTCGGGGCCCAGATAGCCGGCCTCGCGGGCGCGGCGGATGGCTTCCTTGAGCGTCTTGAAGGCGTGCGGGTACTCCGAGCGCAGGTAGATGTAGCCCTGCGTGGCGCCCACCGCCACGCCGGCGATGGTCATGCCCTCGATCAGGGTATACGGGTCACCTTCCATCAGCATGCGGTCGGAGAAAGTGCCCGAGTCGCCCTCGTCGGCGTTGCAGACCACATACTTCTGCGCGCCCGGGGTGTTGAGCACGGTGTTCCACTTGATGCCGGTGGGGAAGGCGGCACCGCCGCGGCCGCGCAGGCCGGATTCGGTGACTTCCTTGACCACCTCGGCGCCGGACATGGCCACGGCATTGCGCAGGCCCTGCCAGCCACCATGCGCAGCGTAGGTGTCGAGGCACAGCGGGTCGCCCAGGCCGACGCGGGCGGCGGTCAGGCGCTCCTGGTTCTTGAGGTAGGCGATGTCTTCGGTCAGGCCGAGCGAGAGGGCGTGCTTGCCACCAGTGAGGAAGCCGGATTCGAACAGGCTTGCGACGTGCTTGGGCTGCACCGGGCCGTAGGCGACGCGGCCGGCCGGGGTTTGCACCTCGACCATCGGCTCGAGCCAGAACAGTCCGCGCGAACCGTTACGTACAAGGTTGATGTCGACGCCGCGGCGCGCGGCCTCGGCGGCGATGGCCTGCGCGGTCTTCTCGGCGCCGAGCGACAGCGCGCTCGAGTCGCAGGGGACGTAGACGGTGACGCTCATGCTTGGGCCTCCTGCTTGAGTTCGGCGATGACCTCGTCGAAGCGCGCCGGGGTGACGCGGCCGACGATCTCGTCATTGACGCGCATGGCCGGGGCGCAGGCGCAATTGCCCAAGCAGTAGACCGCTTCGAGCGTGACCGCGCCGTCGGCGCTGGTCTCGTGGTAATCGCAGCCGAGAGCCTTTTTGGCATGCGCCTCGAGCTGGCGCGCGCCCATCGACTGGCAGGCCTCGGCGCGGCAGATCTGCACCACGTGCTTGCCCGGCGCGTGGCGACGGTAGTGGTGGTAGAAGGTGACCACGCCGTGCACCTCGGCGCGCGACAGGTTGAGCCGTTCGGCGATCATCGGCACGGCCTCGTCGGGCACGTAGCCGATGCCATCCTGGATGGCGTGCAGCATGGGCAGGGTGGCGCCGGGCAGGTCGACCAGCGGGTCGATCAGCGCCTCGATCTGGCGCACGATGGGCGGGACTTCAGCTTTCAATCCGGTCTCCTCCAGAAGGTGCTGCCACGGGCGTCCGTCCGGGGGGCGCCGCCTGCGACTGCTGACGTTTTGCCGTCTTGGATATGCACCAGATTTGTAATTATGGTTTGGTGCATGTGCTTGTGGACTGAAGATTAACCGCGTGTTAGCCTCTTGGCTATATGAACTTTTGGTTATAACTAGAAGGCCCATTCATGCCCCGTATCAGCATCGAGCCGACGCTCAGTTTTCGCGATCATGCCGGCCATGACATCGACCCGGTCCTGTTCAAGCTGCTGGCTGCAGTGCGTGACCATGGCCGGCTGACGGCGGCGAGTCGCGAGGTCGGTTACAGCTATCGGCATTGCTGGAACATGATCCGCGACTGGTCGGCGTTTTTCGGCGCGCCCCTCGTAGACCTCACGCGCGGCCGCGGTGCCCGCCTCGCGCCGCTGGGCGAGGCGCTGGCGTGGTCGGTGGCGCGGGTCCAGGCGCGACTCGGGCCGCAACTGCACAACCTCGCGCAGGAGATCGACCGCGAGATCAACCGCGCCGTGCTCGACACCGAGCCCACCGTGCGAGTGGCGGCCAGCCATGGCTATGCGGTGGCGCTGCTGCCCGAACTGGTGGCGGCCGAGGGCGGTCTGCGCCTCGAGCTCAATTACCTCAATTCGCTCGACGCGGTGGCGGCGATGGTGCGCGGCCAGGCCGATGTGGCCGGCTTCCATGTGCCCATCGGTCCGCTGGCCACGCTGCTGTTTGCGCGTTACGCCCGCTGGCTCAAGCCGCGCAGCCACGTGCTGGCGCGGCTGGTCACACGCGCGCAAGGGCTCATGCTGGCGCCGGGCAATCCGCTCGGCATCCACGGGGTGGCGGACCTGGTCCGCCCCGGCGTGCGCTTCATCAACCGGCAGGAGGGCTCGGGCACCCGTGCCCTGCTCGACGGGATGCTCGAGATGCTGAATCTGGATCCGGCCAGCCTCAGCGGCTACGCCGACATCGAATTCACCCACGCCGCCGTGGCTGCGCACGTGGCCAGCGGGCAGGTCGATGCCGGCTTTGGCGTGGAGGCGGCTGCGGCCCGTTTCGGGCTCGATTTCATACCCTTGGCGACCGAGCGCTACGTGCTGGCCATGACCCGCGAAACGGCGCAGCAAAAGCCGGCGCAGCGTCTGCTCGCCATTCTGGCCGGCCAGCGTTTCGCCGACAGCGTGAGCGAATTGGCGGGTTACCGGGTGGTATCCCCGGGCAGCGAGATCAGCGCCGAAGACCTCGAGGCGGGCGCGCTCGACGTAGCTGACTGAACCCGCCGACCGGCTGGAGGCGGACCCGCTCGAGGCCGACCCACGCAAGCCAAGGCGCGCGGGGCCGCTTTCGCAACAAAAAGCCCGCCGGTTGGCGGGCTTTTTGCGGGCATTGCCGAGCAAGTCAGGCGCGGAAAGTGCGCAGACGCCGTGAGAAGATGACCAGCGCTTCGATGCCACTGGCCTCGGCGCGATGGCACCAGTCGTTGAGCTGCTGCACCAGTTGCTCGGTGGTGGCGTTCGAACGGCTCCACAAACCATCCAAGTCCTTGCGCATGCGTTGCAGGGTCGTCAATACGGCGCTGTCCTCCAGCGCCTTGTCGACCCGCGCATGTTCGGCGGCCGGCAGGTTGACCTGGTCGAGGCGCAACCATTTGCGTACCGTGGCCCAGCTGACGCCGCGCGGCGACTTGCGCGCCAGCGCTTCGAGTTCGCTGGCGCAGGTGCCGCGGATGTCACGCATGAACTGCTGCAGCACGGTCCAGCGGTGGGTGATCACGGCGTCAAGTATCTGCCGGTCGCATTCGCTCTTGGCGTCGCCGATGACCAGTTGCGGCGCGGTTTTCTTGACCTTGGCCAAGCCCACGATCTCCATGGTGCGGATGTAAAGCCAGCCGATATCGAACTCGAACCACTTGTTGGAGAGGCGCGCCGAGCTGGGGTAGGCGTGGTGGTTGTTGTGCAGCTCCTCGCCGCCAATGAGGATGCCCCACGGCACGATGTTGGTGCTGGCGTCGTCGCACTGGAAATTGCGGTAGCCCCAGTAGTGGCCGATGCCGTTGACCACGCCGGCGGCGAATAACGGGATCCACATCATCTGCACCGCCCAGATGGTGGCGCCGAGCGGTCCGAAGAGGATCAGGTCGGTGACCAGCATCAGCACGATGCCGAGATTCTGGTGCGGCACGTAGAGATTCCGCTCGATCCAGTCGTCGGGGCAGCCGCGGCCAAAGGTGTCGAGCATGGCCTGATCGTTCTTGGCCGCCGAATAGAGTTCGGCACCCTCCCACAGCACCTTGCTGATGCCGAGCACCTGCGGGCTGTGCGGGTCCTCGGCGGTCTCGCAGCGGGCATGGTGCTTGCGGTGAACCGCCGTCCACTGCTGTGTGCCCATCGAGGTGGTGAGCCACAGCCAGAACCGGAAAAAGTGCGCCGGCGCCGGGTGCAGGTCAAGAGCGCGGTGCGCCGAATGGCGGTGCAGATAGATGGTGACCGCCGCGATGGTGATGTGGGTGAAAGCGAGCGCGACGACGACATAGCCCCACCAAGGGAGCTCGATCAGACCATGCAGCATAAAGTCTTCCTTGAACATTTCGGATCATTCTACGCCCCCGACGAGATGGCGCAAAGGGCTTGAGGGTATCCGGCGGCTGAGATGCGTCAGTCGAGTTGCCCGCGGCGGTAGGCGTCGAAGCGCGCCAGTACCTCCTCGATGTCGGCATCGGTCAGCAGCACCGGCGTGCCGGCGGCGCGTGCCTTGAGGTAGGCCTCGCACAGGTGCTCGACCTCCACCGCCAGCGTCTCGGCGCGGCCCAGATCAGGTCCGCACGCGATCAGACCATGATTGGCCAGCAGGCAGGCCATGCGGCCCTGCAGCGCCTGCACGGCAGTCGCGCTGAGTGCCTCGGTGCCGAAGGTGGCGTAGTCCGAACAGCGGATGTCGCGGCCACCGGCCATCGCCACCATGTAATGGAACGGCGGCAGGTCCTCGCGCAGGCAGGCCAGCGCCACGGCATGCGTGGAGTGGGTGTGGACGATGGCGTGGATGTCCGGCCGGGCGAGGTAGATGTCGCGGTGAATGCGCCACTCGCTCGAGGGCTTGAGCGGGTTGCTGTAGCGCCCGTCCATGTCGACCTCGACCAGGGTCTCGGGGGTGAGCGCATCGGGCAGCAGGGCCGAGGGCGTGATCAGCATGCCGCGGCCGTGGCGCACGCTGGCGTTGCCGCTGGCACCACGGTTGACGCCTTGCGCGACGAGGCGCTGCATGAGGCCGACGAGGCTGCGGTGCGGCGTGACGGTGTCCTCGAGGGTGGCGGGGTGCGGGCTGTTCATGGCGACGAAGCGACTTTGCTGGCTTTGCTCAGGATGGCGTGCGCCACGCCGGCTGGCGTGGCCGGTACCGCGCCCCGCTCGGTGACGATGCGGCTGATCAGGCGGGCGGGCGTGACGTCGAAGGCGGGGTTGCGCGCCGCGCTGCCTTCGGGGGTGACGCGCACGCGGCGCCTCTGCCCTGACGCATCGACACCGGCGATCCAGTGCAGTTCATCGGCGTGGCGGTTCTCGATCGGGATCGCCGCGCCGTTGGCGAGGCTGGCATCGACCGTCGACACCGGTGCGGCGACCCAGAACGGCACACCGCAGTCATGGGCCGCAAGGGCCTTGAGGTAGGTGCCGATCTTGTTGGCGGCATCGCCATTGGCGGCGATGCGGTCGGCGCCGACGATCACCGCATCGACCTCGCCGGCCTGCATCAGGTGGCCGCCGGCGTTGTCGGCGATGACCGTGTGCGGCACGCCGTGCTGGCCGAGTTCCCAGGCGGTGAGCGCGGCGCCCTGGTTGCGCGGCCGCGTCTCGTCGACCCAGACATGGACGTCGATGCCCGCGTCGTGAGCCATGTAGATCGGCGCGGTGGCGGTGCCCCAGTCGACGGTGGCGAGCCACCCCGCGTTGCAATGCGTGAGGATGTCGACCCTCCCCCCGCCCTTGCGCGCGGCCGCCGCGCGCACGAGCCCAAGCCCGTGCTCGCCGATGGCGCGGTTGATCGCGACGTCCTCGTCGCAGATCGCGTCGGCGAGCGCGAAGGCCGCCTCGGCGCGCGCGCGCGCCGGCAGCGGCGCCACGCCGTCGCGCACGCGGTCCAGCGCCCAGCGCAGGTTGACGGCGGTCGGCCGCGTGGCGAGGAGCGTG
This sequence comes from Rhodocyclaceae bacterium, assembly GCA_018882975.1. Lineage (GTDB taxonomy): Bacteria > Pseudomonadota > Gammaproteobacteria > Burkholderiales > UBA3065 > UBA3065. The sequence goes on from VEQZ01000006.1 coordinate 45,334, forward strand.
GCGTGGGCGTGGGCCAGCCCGGCGTCGGACGCATCGGCCCGGAGCGCGAGCCACAGGCCCCAGGCCGCGGTGGCGCCGATCAGCGGGGCGCCGCGCACG
>VEQZ01000007.1 GCA_018882975.1 Rhodocyclaceae bacterium
GCCCAACGGCAAGCTGGTGGTGCGCTATCTTGGTGGCCGCCCGGACGAGGTGCCGGAGCGTTATGCCGCCGCCTCGCCGATCCGTCATGTCAGCGCCGACGACCCGCCGGTGTTCCTCTACCACGGCACCCTCGACGCCGTGGTGCCGGTGCACCATGCCACCGACTTCAAGGCGGCACTCGACCGTGCCGGCATTCGCAACGAACTCTACCTCGAGCGCGGTCGCGGCCACGTCGCCGCCTTCCTGCTCGATGGCGGCGCGGTGGCGGCGGCCATCGACTTCCTCGACCGCACCCTGTCGGACCCGCCAGCCATCCGCTGAGGCAAGCTGCCCACCGGGCCGGATGGCGCCTCGCACCCCTCTGCCACCACGGTGAAGCCCGCCTCGGGGGCGCTCCCCTGCGGCTGTTAGAATCGGGGCGTGAAGTCGGCTGGACAGTCGCTGCACGGCTTGACCGTGTGGAGGAAAGTCCGGGCTCCGCAGAGCAGGATGCCGGCTAACGGCCGGACGTCGCGAGGCGATGGACAGGGCAACAGAAAGACACCGCCGAAGCACCCGCGAGGGCGCTGGCAAGGGTGAAATGGTGCGGTAAGAGCGCACCGCGGACGTGGCAACACGGACGGCACGGCAACCCCCATCCGGAGCAAGGCCAAATAGGGACGCCATGGTGTGGCTCGCACCGCGTCCGGGTAGGCTGCTCGAGCCGGTCAGCAATGGCCGGCCCAGATGAATGACTGTCAGCGGCGGGTGACCGCCGCCCACAGAACCCGGCTTACAGGCCGACTTCACACTTTTATTCCCACGACCCGCCGGACACCCCTGCGGGTCGGCGCAAGCCCTTGCAAAAAGCCCTTTCGCGACCCTGCGGGCTCGCCGTTTGAGCTCGCGCAAACCACCGCAAAAACCCGGTCAACCGCCTTGACCCGGTCTTGTCGCGTCCCTATAGTGGGGAAAAGTGGCGTGCAGTGGGATTTTGTGGGAAATCCTGGTGGCGTCGGGGGCGCGATGTTTCGGGGTCTGACGAAACTCAATCTGGACAACAAAGGGCGTCTGGTCATGCCGGCCAGGCATCGTGCCGCCCTGCCCGCCGGTTCCGAAAGCCGCATCGTCGTCACGCTCGACCGCGACAACTGCCTGGTCATGTATCCGATGCCGGAGTGGAGCATGGTCGAAGCGCAGTTCACCCGCGTCGGCATGGACCCCAAGGTGGTCATGCTCAAGCGCCTGGTCATCGGCCATGCCGAGGAACTCGACATCGACAGCACCGGGCGCGTGCTGCTGCCGCCCCTGCTGCGCGAGATCGCCGGTCTGGAGAAGACGGTGATGATGGTTGGCCAGGGCAACAAGCTCGAGATCTGGTCGGAGACGCGCTGGACGCAGGCGCGCGATGCCACCCTCGCCCTGCCGGTCAGCGAGTGGCCGGCCGACATGAACTTCGTCCTGTGAGCGCGGCACATGTCCCGGTCCTGCTCAACGAAGCCCTCGACGCCCTGCGGATCGGCCCGGCCGCCGTCTGTGTCGATGCCACCTTCGGTCGCGGCGGCCACAGCCGCGCCATCCTGCAGCGCCTCGGCCCGCACGGCCGCCTGCTCGCCCTCGACCGCGACCCGGCTGCTGTCGCGGCGGCCGCAAGCATCGCCGACCCGCGCTTTTGCATCGTCCACGCGCCGTTCTCCCACCTCGGGCCAGTGCTCGATGAACGGGGCGTTTCCCGCATCGACGCCCTGTTGCTGGACGTCGGCATCTCGTCCCCGCAGATCGACGACCCACAGCGGGGTTTCAGTTTTCGCCACGACGGCCCGCTCGACATGCGCATGGACCCCACGCGCGGAACGAGCGCAGCCCGGTGGCTCGAGGAGGTAGAGGAAGATGAACTGGCACACGTCATCCGTACATACGGAGAAGAGCGGTTTGCTCGGCCGGTTGCGCGTGCGATTGTCGCGGCGCGCCAGACGGGCGCGATCACACGCACCCGGCAGCTTGCGCAGGTCGTCGCTGCGGCGGTACGCCAGCGCGAGCCCGGCCAGGACCCAGCCACCCGCACCTTTCAGGCCATACGCATTCATGTCAACCGCGAACTCGAGGAACTGGAAGCGGCACTCGGGCAGGGTCTGCACCACCTTGCGCCTGGAGGACGACTGGTGGCCATCGCGTTCCACTCGCTGGAAGACCGGCTCGTGAAGCAGTTCATCCGTCGCCACAGCACGGTGCCGGATGAACTCGCGCGGCTGCCGCTGCGCGAGGACCAACTGCCGCCGCGGCCGCTGGTGGCGGTCGGGCGCGCGATCAAGCCGTCGGCAGCGGAGGTCGCCGCCAATCCGCGCGCGCGCAGCGCCGTGATGCGGGTCGCCGAACGCGTGGCGGGAGTCGCAGCGTGAGCGTGCTGCACATCTGGCTGCTGCTGGCGCTGCTGGGCAGCGCCATCGCCGTGGTCATGACCCAGCACGAGGCCCGCAGCCTGTACATCCGTCTGCACGAGATGCAGGAGCAGACGCGCAAGCTCGAGGTCGAGCACACCGAGCTGCAGCTCGCCCAGAGCACCCTGTCGGCCAATGCCCGGGTGGAAAGCGTGGCCCGCGAGCGACTCGGCATGGTGTTTCCGGCCGGCACGCAGGTTCACCCGCTTGGCGCGGCGGGCGCGGATGCCAAGGCTGCGGCCCCGGCCGCCGGAGGTGCGCCTTGAACACGCCGCATCCCGCCCTCGCGCTGCGTCTCAAGCCGTGGCGGGCGCACGTCATCCTCGGCCTGTTCGGGCTGGCGGTGGTCGGTCTGGTGGCACGCGCCGCGTGGCTGGCGAGCGTGCAGAACGACTTCCTGCAGGCGCAGGCCGACCGCCGGGTGCAGACCGCGCTGGCCATCCCGGCGCACCGCGGACGCATCGTCGACCGCCGCGGCGGCCCCCTTGCGATCAGCATGCCGACCGTGTCGGTGACCGCCAACCCGCGTCACGTCAAGCTCAAGCCCGGCCAGCTCGAACGGCTCGCCAACGCCCTCGACGTGCCGGCGCCACGCCTGCAGGCACAGCTCGACGACACCCGGCAGGGCTTTGTCTACCTGCGCCAGCGCCTGGGCGAAGCGGAAGCCGACCGGGTGCGCGCACTCGGCATCGCCGGCCTTGGCTTTGAGACCGACTTCCGCCGCCACTATCCGGCGGGCCAAGAGACCGGGCATCTGGTGGGTTTCACCGGCCGCGAGGGCAATCGCAGCGACGTCGGCCGCGCCGGTATCGAACGTGCCTTCGACCGCGAACTGGGTGGCATCGACGGGCAGCGCGTCGGCTTGCGCAACAGCCGCGGCCAGATCGTCGATGATGCGCGCAGCGTATTGCCGCCGCAGCACGGCCGCGACCTCGCGCTGGCGATCGACCGCGACCTGCAGTACATCGCCTTCCGCGAACTGCGCGAGGCGGTGGTGCGCAACAAGGCGCGCGGTGGTGGCGTGGTGATGCTCGACGCGCGCACCGGCGAGGTGCTGGCGATGGCCAATTATCCGGCCTACGACCCCAACAGCGACGAACGCGCCGACCCTGAACGCACGCGCAACCGCACCGTCGTCGACCTTTATGAACCCGGCTCGACGATGAAACCGTTCACCGCCGCCATGGCGCTGGAAGAAGGAGTGGTGGAGCCCGACTCGAAGATCGACACCGGCGACGGCACCTTCAGGATCGGCAAGCACACCATCAAGGACACCCACCACACCACGCGCTTCATGACGGTGACCGACATCATCCGGCAGTCGAGCAACGTCGGCTCGCTGAAGATGGCGCTGCAGGTCCAGCCGGCCCGCCACTGGGAATACCTGCACCGTTTCGGCTTCGGTGTGGCGCCCGGCTCCGGCTTCCCCGGCGAGGTCGCCGGTATGGTGCGGCCGTGGAAGGCTTGGAAACCAGTCGACCAGGTGGTGATGTCCTACGGCAACGGCGTGGCGGTCAGTCTGCTGCAGATGGCGCGCGCCTACCTGGTGTTCGCGCGCGACGGCGACCTGATCCCGGTCCGGCTCACGCGCGACGCCGGCGAGCCGCAGGGCGAGCGCGTGATCTCGAGCGAGACCGCGCGTCAGGTGCGCGCCATGCTCGAGTCGGTGACGCAGAAGGGCGGCACCGCCACCGCGGCGGCGGTGGCGGGCTACCGCACCGCCGGCAAGACCGGCACCGCCCGCAAGATCCGCGAGGGCGGCGGTTATGGCCGCAACTACATCGCCTCCTTCGTCGGTTTTGCGCCGGCCAGCGCACCGCGCTACGTGCTGGCGGTGATGGTCGACGACCCGCAGGCTGGCGCCATCTTTGGCGGTCAGGTAGCAGCGCCGGTCTTCTCGCGGGTGATGGGCGAGGCGCTACGGTTGCACGGCGTGCCGCGCGACGACACCGCCCCGGTGTGGGTCGAGAACCAGCCGTGGCCAGTTCCCGAACCGGCGGCGCCACCCAAGACCGTGGTGCGGATGGCGGCGCAGGACCCACCCCGATGAACCCGCCCTCCCACCCGAGTCAACCGAGCGGACGCCCCGACTTCGATCGGGGCTTCGTCCATGGCATGGGCCTGGCTGGCCGTCGCCTGCGCGTCGACAGCCGATTGGTGCAGCCGGGCGACGTGTTCGCCGCGCTGCCCGGCCACCGGGTAGATGGTCGACAGTTCATCGCTGACGCGGTCGCGGCCGGGGCCGCCGCCGTGCTCTGGGACCCGGCCGACATCGAGGCGCCGCGACTCCACATCCCCCACCAGCCGGTGCCCGACCTTGCCTGGCGGCTCGGCTGGATCGCCGCCGAGATCGCCGGCCACCCCGGCCGACCGCTCTGGACCGTCGGCATCACCGGCACCAACGGCAAGACCACCTGCAGCCACTGGCTGGCGCGCGGCCTCACCCGCGGCGGGCGGCGCTGCGGGCGAATTGGCACGCTCGGCTACGGCCTCGACACGCTCACGCCCCTGCCCAACACCACGCCCGACGGCGCCGTGCTGCAGGACATCCTCGGCGCATTGCGGCACGACGGCGCCGCGGCGGTGGCGATGGAAGTGTCCAGCCACGGCCTGGCGCAGGGTCGCGTGCATGGCGTCGAGTTCGACGTCGCCGTGTTCACCAACCTCACCCGTGACCACCTCGACTTCCATGGCTCGCTCGAGGCCTACGGCCAAGCCAAGGCGCGGCTGTTCCATTGGGACGGCCTGCAGCACGCCGTGGTGGTGACCAACCAAGACTTCGGCGCGCGACTCGCCGACAGCATCGACCGCAGCCGTACCGAGGTGATCACCGTCGGCCGCCGTGCCGAAGTACGTGCCGAGGGCGTGCGCGCCAGCGCCGAGGGGCTGGCCTTCCGCTTCGCCTCACCGTGGGGCAGCGCCGAGGTGCGCGCGCCGGTGGTCGGGCTGTTCAATGTCGACAATCTCTGCTGCGTGCTCGCCACCCTGCTGGTCTCGGGTGTGCCGCTCGAAACAGCGGTGGCCGCCGCGGCGGAATTTTTGCCGGTCGATGGCCGCATGCAGGTGCTGCGCGGCGGCAGCGGCCCGACAGTGGTGGTCGACTACGCGCACACCCCCGATGCGCTCGAGCAGACCTTGGCCAGCCTGCGCCCGAGCCTGGCAGCCGGCGCGCGCCTGCATTGCGTGTTCGGCTGCGGCGGCGACCGCGACCCTGGCAAGCGCCCGCTGATGGGCGAGGTCGCCGCGCGTCTGGCCGACCGCGTGGTGCTGACCAGCGACAACCCGCGCTCCGAGCATCCGGCGGCCATCCTCGACGCCATCCGCGCCGGCATCGTCAGTGCCTGCGAACTGCGGGTCGAGCCCGACCGCGCGCGTGCCATCGCGCTCGCCATCGCCGATGCGCACGCCGGCGACATCGTATTGCTGGCCGGCAAGGGCCATGAGACGACGCAGGAGATCGCCGGGCACAAGTTCCCCTTCAGCGATGTCGCCCACGCGCGCGCCGCGCTCGACGCCCGGCAACGGAGTGCCGCATGACCCAGTGCCACGTGGTCGCCACCCGCTTCCGCCTCGCCACCCTGGCTGCCGACTGCGGCGGACGCCTGCTCGGCGAGGATGTCGACATCGCTCGCGTGCACACCGACACCCGCAGCATCGCCACCGGGGACCTGTTCGTCGCGCTGCGTGGCGAGCGCTTCGACGGCAACCTGTTTGCTGCCCAAGCCTTGCAGGCAGGCGCGGTGGCGGCGCTGGTCGAGCGCGAGGACGCGCTGCCGGCCGGGGCCAGCGGCATCGTCGTCGCGGATGCCCGTCGCGCGCTCGGCGCCATCGCCCGCGCCCACCGTCACCGCATTGCGCCGAAGGTGCTGGCGGTGACCGGCAGCAACGGCAAGACCACGGTCAAGGAGATGCTCGCCGCCATCCTGCGCCACGTGCATGGCGAGGCGGCGGTGCTGGCCACCGAAGGCAACCTCAACAACGACATCGGCCTGCCGCTCACCCTGCTTCGGCTCGAGCCGCAGCACCAATTCGCGGTATGCGAGATGGGCATGAACCACACCGGCGAGATCGCCTCGCTGTGCGGCATCGCCGAGCCGGACATCGCCGTCATCAACAACGCCGGCACCGCGCACCTCGAGAACCTCGGCTCGCTTGAGGGCATCGCGCGCGCCAAGGGCGAGATCGTGCAGGGATTGGGCAGCGCCGGCATCGCCGTGCTGCCGCAGACCGACCGCTGGCTGGCGCTGTGGCAGCATTTCGCCGACGCGCGCACGGCCTTGACTTTCGGCCTCGACCCGGCGGCGCAGGTGAGCGGTACCGTCACCGGCGACACGGACGGTGCCGTGACCGTATCCCACGCCGGCGCCACCGCCACCTGCCGCCTCGCCATTCCCGGCCGCCACAACGCCCACAACGCCTGCGCCGCGGTCGCCGCCGCCCTTGCCGCGGGGGTGGGTCTGGCGGACGCGGTGACCGCGCTGGAGGGCTTCGGCGGCGCCAAGGGGCGCTTGCAGGTCAAGCGCGCGGCCAACGGCGCGACGCTGATCGACGACACCTACAACGCCAACCCCGACTCGATGGAGGCCGCCATCGCCGTGCTGGCCGGGCGGGCGCAGCCGCGCATTCTGGTGCTCGGCGACATGGGCGAACTCGGCCCGGACGAAGCCGCGCTGCACCGCGAGGTCGGCGCGGCGGCACGGGCCGCCGGTCTCGAGTGCCTGCTCGTCACCGGCGAGCTGTCGCGCCACATGGTCGCCGGTTTCGGTGCCGGTGCCGAACACTTCGCCAGCCACGCCGCACTGATCGACGCGCTGCGGGCACGCCTGACTCCCGCCACCACGGCGCTGGTCAAGGGCTCGCGCTTCATGCGCATGGAACAAGTAGTCGAGGCGCTGGCCGCGCCCGCCGACGATGGCGCGACGGGCAGTGCCATAGCACCCGGCATCACCCGCAAGGAGGCCGCATGCTGCTGATCCTCGCCCAGTGGCTCGCCGAGGACATCGGCGCCTTCCGCGTCTTCAGCTACCTGACCCTGCGCGCCGTGCTGGCCTGCATGACGGCGCTGCTCATCTGCTTCTGGGCCGGGCCGGCGGTCATCCGCAAGCTCACCGCCATGAAATTCGGCCAAGCGGTGCGCGACGACGGCCCGCAGACCCACCTGGTCAAGCAGGGTACGCCGACCATGGGCGGCGCGCTGATCCTCATCGCCATCGCCGGCGCCACCCTGCTATGGGGCGACCTCTCCAACCGCTTCGTCTGGCTGGTGCTGCTGGTCACCCTGGGTTTTGGCGTGGTCGGCTGGGTCGATGACTACCGCAAGGTGGTCCGCCGCGACCCCAAGGGTCTGGCAAGCCGCTGGAAGTACTTCTGGCAGAGCGTCATCGGCCTCGCGGCGGCGGCCTTCCTCGCCTTCTCCAGCACCCTGCCGGCGCAGACCGACTTCATCGTGCCCTTCTTCAAGACGGTGGCTTTCCCGCTCGGCTCGGCGGGCTTCCTCGTGCTCACCTACTTCGTCATCGTCGGCACCAGCAACGCCGTCAACCTCACCGATGGTCTGGACGGCCTGGCGATCATGCCCACGGTGATGGTCGGCAGCGCGCTCGGCGTGTTCGCCTACGTCGTCGGCAACGCGGTCTTCTCCAAGTATCTGGGCTTCCCCTACATCCCGGGCGCCGGCGAACTGCTGGTGCTGTGCGCGGCGACGGCCGGCGCCGGGCTCGGTTTCCTCTGGTTCAACGCCTACCCCGCCGAGGTCTTCATGGGTGATGTGGGCGCGCTGGCGCTGGGCGCCATGCTCGGCACCATCGCCGTCATCGTGCGCCAGGAGATCGTGCTCTTCATCATGGGTGGCGTGTTCGTCGTCGAGACGCTGTCGGTGATGATCCAGGTCGCATCCTTCAAGCTGACCGGCAAGCGCGTCTTCCGCATGGCGCCGCTGCACCACCACTACGAGCTCAAGGGCTGGAAGGAGACGCAGGTGGTGGTGCGCTTCTGGATCATCACCATGATGCTGGTGCTGGTCGGTCTCTCCACGCTCAAGCTGAGGTGACCATGCCACTGCGCGAACAGACCGTCCTCGTTCTTGGCCTCGGCGACACCGGGCTCTCCATGGTGCGCTGGCTGCGCGGCGCCGGCGCCAGCGTGCGGGTGGCCGACAGCCGCCAGGACCCGCCGCATCTTCGTACGCTGCAGCAGGAATTCCCCGACGTCCGCGGCGACTACGGGCCCTTCCACGAATCGAGTTTTGCCGACATCGACTTGATCGCCCTGAGCCCCGGCGTACCGCTGGCCGAGCCGCTGGTGCAGGACGCGGTGCGGCGCGGCATCCCGGTCACCGGCGACGTCGAACTGTTCACCCGCGCGCTCAACAAGTACTTCCCGCGCGTGCGATTGATCGCCATCACCGGTTCCAACGGCAAGAGCACGGTGACCAGCATGGTCGGCGAGATGTGCGTCAAAGCCGGCTTCAACACCGTGGTGGCCGGCAACATCGGCCTGCCGGTGCTCGACGCGCTGGGCAAGGTGCTGGCCGGCGGCGAGAAACCGGACCTGTTCGTGCTCGAACTCTCCAGCTTCCAGTTGGAGACCACGCGCCACCTCTACCCCGACGCAGCCACCGTCCTCAATATCTCCGAGGACCACATGGACCGCTACCCGAGCCTCGAGGCCTACGCTGCGGTCAAGTCGCGCATCTTCAATGGCGAAGGCGTGCAGGTGATCAACCGCGACGACCCGCGCGTCGATCGCATGGCGCTGTCGGGGCGGCGCGTCTGGACCTTCACCCGCAACGCGCCGGTGTCGCCAAGCGATTTCGGCCTCGCCGAGGTCGACGGCGAGTTGGTGCTGGCGCAAGGCAGCCGGGTGTTGCTGCGCGCCGCGGAGTTGCGCGTGACCGGCCTGCACAACGCCACCAATGCGCTGGCGGCATTCGCCCTGTGCCGCGCGCTCGATATGCCGGAAGGCCCTCTGCTCAGCGCGCTGCGCGAGTTCCGCGGTCTGGCGCACCGCGTCGAGCGCGTCGCCGAAGTGGCCGGCGTGACCTATTACGACGACTCCAAGGGCACCAACGTCGGCGCCACGGTGGCTGCACTCGAGGGCTTCGACCGGCCGGTGGTGCTGATCGCCGGCGGCGATGGCAAGGGCCAGGACTTTGCGCCGCTGGCCGGCCCGGTGCGCACGCGGGCCCGCGCCGTGGTGCTGATCGGCCGCGATGCGCCGGCCCTCGAGGCCGCCTTGCGTGGCACCGGCGTCCCCCTGCAGCGCGCCGACAGCCTGCCGGACGCGGTGCGCCACTGTGCCGCCGCCGCCCGGCCGGGCGACGCCGTGCTGCTGTCGCCAGCCTGCGCCAGCCTCGACATGTTCCGCAATTACGCCCACCGCGCCGAGGTGTTCATCGACGCGGTGCGCCGCCTGCCGGGAGCGCGCGCATGAATTACGCCGCATCGGGCCTGCAGGGCCGCCGGCTGCTGCCGATCTACGACCCGGCGCTGTTGTTCGTTATCGCGCTAATCGCGGCGATGGGCGTGGTCATGGTGTTCTCGGCCAGCATCGCCACCGCCGAACTCAGCCCCCAGACGCATTTCGACGCGCTGTATTTCCTCAAGCGCCAGGTCATGTACCTGGCTGGCGGCACCTTCGCGGCGATGCTGGTGTTCCAGGTCGAGATGCGCACCTGGCAAAGGGCCGCGCCATGGATCTTTGGCGCCGGCATGGCGCTGCTGGTGCTGGTGCTGGTGCCGGGCATCGGCGCCAAGATCAACGGCGCGCGGCGCTGGATCCCGTTCGGCATCATCAGCCTGCAGCCGGCCGAGCTGATGAAGCTTGCCGTGGTGCTCTACGCCGCCGACTACACGGTGCGCAAGGCCGCCTTCATGCACAGTTGGACCAAGGGGTTGATCCCGCTCGGCGCGGTGATCCTGCTCGCCGGCGGGCTGGTCATCCTGCAACCGGACGCCGGCTCGTTCGCCGTAATGTGCGCCATCACCGCCGGCATCCTGTGGCTCGGCGGCATGCGCGTGCGCATCTTCCTCGGCCTCATGGCCCTGCTCGGCAGCGCCTTTTTTGCGCTGATCGTCAGCGAGCCGTTCCGCGTCAAGCGCATCGCCGCCTTCATGAATCCGTGGGACAAGCCCATGGGCGACGGCTACCAGCTTACCCACTCGCTGATGGCCTTCGGTCGTGGCGAGTGGTTCGGCGTCGGCCTCGGCGCTGGCATGGAGAAGCAGGGCTATCTGCCGGAAGCGCACAATGACTTCCTGATGGCGGTGATCGCCGAAGAGACCGGATTTTTCGGCGTCACCGTGGTGCTGGTGGTGTTCGCCTGGCTGGTCTGGCGCGCCTTTCTCATCGGTCGCCAAGCGATCGCGCTCGACCGCACCTACGCCGCGCTGGTGGCGCAGGGCATCGGCGTCTGGCTCGGCACGCAAGCGCTGGTGCACGCCGGGGTGAGCATGGGCGCGCTGCCGACCAAGGGACTGACCCTGCCGCTGATGAGTTTTGGCGGCAGCGCCTTGATGGCGATCAGCCTGGCGCTGGCCATCCTGCTGCGGGTCGACTTCGAGAACCGCCTGCTGATGCGGGGGAAACCGGTCTGATGGGCGCAACCCCGTTCATGGTCATGGCCGGCGGCACTGGCGGCCACGTCTTTCCGGCGCTGGCGGTGGCCAATGCCCTGCGCGAACGCGGCTTTGAGGTGGTCTGGCTCGGCACGCGTGGCGGCATGGAGCAGAAACTGGTGGCCGAGGCCGGCTATCCCGGCGTGTGGGTCACGCTCGGGGGCCTGCGCGGCAAGAACGCGCTCACCACCGCGCTGTTCCCGTTCAAGCTGGTCCTTGCCTGCCTGCAGGCGCTGGTCGGTGTGCTGCGCCACCGGCCAAGGGCCCTGCTCGGCTTTGGCGGTTATGCCGCCTTCCCCGGCGCGCTGATCGGCAAGCTGCTCGGCCGCAAGTTGGTCATCCACGAGCAGAATGCCGTGGCCGGGCTCACCAACCGGGTGCTGGCGATGCTCGCCGACCGCGTGCTGGCCGGCTTCCCCGGCGCCTTCGCGGCACCCAGCGCGTCGCGCCTGGCGATGAGATGCCGCCCGCCGGAAACAGTGGAATGGGTCGGCAACCCGGTGCGCGCGTCGATCCTCAGCCTCGGCGACCCGGCCGAGCGCTTCGAGGAGCGCGGCGGCGGCCGGTTGCGCATCCTGGTGGTCGGCGGCAGCCTCGGCGCGCAGGCGCTCAACCGCACCATCCCGGCGGCACTGGCGCGCATCCCCAAACTCGAGCGGCCATTCGTCTTTCATCAGGCCGGCGAGCGGCACATCGACGCCCTGCGCCAGACCTACGACGAGGCCGGCGTGATGGCCTCCTGCGTGCCCTTCATCAAGGACATGGCGATGCAGTACGCCATGGCCGACTTGGTCATCTGCCGTGCCGGCGCGCTGACCGTGGCCGAGCTGGCGGCGGTCGGCGTCGGCGCGCTGCTCATCCCCTTCCCTTACGCGGTGGACGACCACCAGACCGCCAACGCGCAGTTGCTGGTTGATGCCGGCGCGGCGCGGCTGATCCCGGAGCGCGATCTCACGCCGGAGGGGCTGGCGGCGCTGCTGCAGTCGCTCACGCGTGAAGATCTGGCGCGCATGGCGGTGGCCGCGCAGACCGTGGCCAAGCCGGACGCCACCGCCACCGTCGCGCGCATCGCGCTCGAGACCGCGGGCCTGCCGGCATGAGACACCGCATCAGCCATGTTCATTTTGTCGGCATCGGCGGCACCGGCATGTCCGGCATCGCCGAGGTGCTGCTCAACCTGGGGTATCAGGTGAGCGGCTCGGACATCGCCCACGGCAGCGCGACGCGCCGGCTGACCCAGTTGGGCGCGCGCATCACACTGGGCCACGACGCCGCCCACATCGCCGGCGCCGACGCGGTGGTGGTGTCGACCGCCGTCAATGACGCCAACCCCGAGGTCGCCGCCGCCCACGCCGCGCGCATCCCGGTGGTGCCGCGCGCGCTCATGCTCGCCGAGTTGATGCGCCTGCGGCAGGGCATCGCAGTGGCCGGCACGCACGGCAAGACCACCACCACCAGCCTGATCGCCTCGGTGCTCGCCGCCGGCGGGCTCGACCCGACCTTCGTCATCGGTGGCCGGCTCAACGCGGCCAAGGCCAATGCCAAACTCGGCCAAGGCGACTTCATCGTCGCCGAGGCCGACGAGTCGGACGCCAGCTTCCTGCACCTGACGCCGGTCATCAGTGTGGTCACCAACATCGACCAGGACCACATGGAGACCTACGGCCACGACTTCGGCCGGCTCAAGCAGACCTTCGTCGACTTCCTGCAGCGCCTGCCCTTCTACGGCGTGGCAGTGGCCTGCATCGACGACCCGGTGGTGGCCGAGATCCTGCCGCAGGTCGGCAAGACCGTGGTGCCCTACGGCTTCGACGAGGCGGCGGCGATTCGTGCGATCAACATCCGCCACGACCACGGCCGCATGCACTTCCACGTGACCCGTCGCAACGGCTCGCCGCTCACCAGCCTCGACATCACGCTCAACCTGCCGGGCGAGCACAACGTGCGCAACGCGCTGGCGGCAATCGCGGTGGGCACCGAACTCGACATCCCGGATGCGTCCATCGTCCACGCGCTGGCCGAGTTCCAGGGCGTCGGCCGGCGTTTCGCCCGGCATGGCGAGGTCGCCCTGCCCGGCGGCGGCGCGTTCACCCTGATCGACGACTACGGCCACCACCCGGTGGAGATGGCGGCGACGCTGGCGGCTGCGCGCGGCGCCTTTCCCGGCCGCCGCATCGTGCTGGCCTTCCAGCCGCACCGTTACACGCGCACCCGGGATCTGTTCGAGGACTTCGTCCGCGTACTCGGCGATGCCGACGCGGTGCTGCTGACCGAGGTCTACGCCGCCGGCGAAGCGCCCATCGTCGCCGCCGACGGCCGCGCCTTGGCCCGCGCGCTGCGCGTGCAGGGCCGCGTCGAGCCGATCTTTGTTGAAGACGTGGCGACGCTGACACAGGCCGTGCTGCAACACCTGCACGATGGCGACGTGCTCATCACCATGGGCGCCGGTTCGATCGGCGCGGTGCCAGCGCAGTTGACCGAGGGCATGTCGGCGTGAGCGCGCACTTGGACCCCAAACGTTTTGGCAAGGTCGCGGTACTGTTCGGCGGCCGCTCGGCCGAGCGCGACATCTCGATCATGAGCGGCAGCGCGGTGCTGGCGGCGCTGCAGGCTCAGGGCATCGACGCACACAAATTCGACCCCGCCGAGAAGCCGCTCACGGCGCTGCTGGATGAGGGCTACGCGCGCGTCTTCATCGCGCTGCATGGCCGCTTCGGCGAGGACGGCACGCTGCAGGGCGCGCTCGAAGCCTTCGGCATCCCCTACACCGGCTCCGGCGTGCTCGGCTCGGCGCTGGCCATGGACAAGTGGCGCACCAAGCTGGTCTGGCAACAGTCGGGCATCCCGGTGGCCGACGGCATGGAACTCACCCCGGACCTCACGCCGCAGCAGGTGATCGACCGCCTCGGGCCGGACATGATGGTCAAGGCCGCGCGCGAGGGCTCGTCGATCGGCATCACCAAGGTCATCGGCGGCGATGCGGCAGCGGTGCGCGCTGCCTGGGACGAGGCGCTGCGCCACGACACCATGGTTTTGGCAGAACGCTTTGTCCAGGGCGGCGAATACACCTGCGCCGTTCTCGGCGAGCGTGCCCTGCCGATGGTGCGCATCGTCCCGCCGCAGGGCAATTACGACTATCAGAACAAGTATTTCAGCGACGACACGCAGTATTTCTGCCCAGCCGGGCTCGATGCCGCACTGGAAGCACGCATCCAGGCGCTGACCCTGCGTGCCTTCCGTGCACTCGACTGCCGCGGCTGGGGCCGCGCCGACATCATCCTGACGCCGGCCGGCGAGCCGGTCTTCCTCGAGATGAACACCAGCCCGGGCATGACCGGGCACTCGCTGGTGCCGATGGCGGGCCGCGCCGCCGGCATCGGCTTCGAGCAACTGGTGGTCGAGATCCTGGAGCGCAGCCATGTCGGCTAGGCCGCCGTTGGCGCGGGCGGTCGGTGACAGCGGCTTGTGGCACCGGCCGCGGGACCTCGACCGCATCACCCACGGGCTGCTGCTGATGAGCCTGCTGCTCACCGCCTGGGCTGGCCTTTGCTGGCTGGCGCGGCAACCGGCCTTGGGCATCGACCAGGTGCGCGTCGCCGCGGCGCCCGTCCATGTGACGCAGCGGCAGGTGGAGGACGTGGTCCGGCGCGAACTGCGCGGCACCTTCTTCACCATCGACCTCGAGGCCTCGCGGCGCGCCTTCGCCCGCCTGCCGTGGGTGCGCGAAGCCACGGTGGCACGGCGTTGGCCGGCCACGCTGGAAGTGCAGATCACCGAGTACGAGGCGATCGCGGCGTGGCAGGACGGTGGCCTGGTTGACCGCGACGGCGCGGTGTTCCAGGGCGCAGGCGACGCCGAACTGCCGGTGTTCGGCGGCCCGTACGGCAGCAGCCGGCTGGTGGCGCAACGCTACGCGGCGGCGCGCGATGCGCTCGCCCGCGTGGGCCTGACGCCACGCGCCATCGAGTTGTCGCCTCGGCATGCTTGGAGCATCGAGCTCAAGGAGGGTCCGCGCATCGAACTCGGCCGCGCCAGCGACCTTGCGCCGCTGCAGCGCTTTCTCGCCGTTTACCCACAAGCCGTAGCGCCGCTGCTGCCGCAGGTCAGCCATATCGACCTGCGCTACCGCAACGGTTTTGCCCTGCGCGGCAGCGACGGCAAACCACTCCTGCCGGGCGGCAAGACCGACCCGGCCGCAACCCCGCGCAAAGCCTGAGCGCCCGATGAAACCCGCCGCCGGCAACGCCCCGACCCTCGTTGGCCTCGACATCGGCACGTCCAAGATCGTCGCCGTGGTCGCCATCGTCAACGGCGACGGCCAACTCGA
Organism: Rhodocyclaceae bacterium; assembly: GCA_018882975.1. Taxonomy (GTDB): domain Bacteria; phylum Pseudomonadota; class Gammaproteobacteria; order Burkholderiales; family UBA3065; genus UBA3065. The sequence continues at coordinate 15,361 of VEQZ01000007.1, forward strand.
GATGATCGGCTTTGGCAGCGCGCCGTCCACCGGCCTGCGCCGCGGCGTGGTGGTCAACATCGAGGCCACCGTCAACGCCATCCAGGCCGCCGTGGAAGAGGCGCAGGTGATGGCCGGCTGCAAGATCACGCGCGTCTGGGCCGGCATCGCCGGCAGCCACATCCGCAGCTTCAACTCGCACGGCATGGTCGCCATCCGCGACCGCGAGGTCAGCCAGCACGACATCGACAGCGTGCTGCGCACCGCGCAGGCGGTGAACATCCCGGCCGACCAGCGCGTCCTGCACACCTTGATCCAGGAATTCATCATCGACGAGCAGGGCGAGGTACGCGAGCCCAAAGGCATGAGCGGTGTGCGGCTCGAGCTCAAGGTGCACATGGTCACCGGCGCGGTGAGCGCGGCCGAGAACATCGTCAAGTGCGTGCGGCGCTGCGGCCTCGAGGTCGAGGAGCTGGTGCTGCAGCCGATCGCCTCGGCGACCTCGGTGCTGCATCCCGACGAGCGCGACCTCGGCGTGGTGATGGTCGACATCGGTGGCGGCACCACCGACATCGCCGTGTTCGCCGGCGGCGCCATTCGCCACACCGCGGTGCTGCCGATCGCCGGCGACCAGATCACCAACGACATCGCCATGGCCCTGCGCACGCCGACCAAGGATGCCGAGGAACTCAAGCAGCTGCATGGCTGCGCACTGCGCCAGCTGGCCGACGACGCGATCGGCATCGAGGTGCCGGGCGTCGGCGACCGTCAGCCGCGCCAGTGCTCACGCCAGACGCTGGCCAACGTCATCGAACCGCGCGTCGAGGAGTTGTTCGCGTTGGTGCAGACCGAGCTCACGCGCGCCGGCTTTGCCGACGGTCTGTCGTCCGGCGTGGTGCTGACCGGCGGCAGCGCGGCGATGCCGGGCATGGCGGAGTTGGGCGAGGAGGTGTTTCACATGCCGGTGCGCATCGGCGTGCCGAATTACCGCGGGCCACTGGCCGAGTTCGTCCGGCACCCGCGCTACGCCACGGCCATCGGCCTGGTGCGGACCGGCTTCGAGACGCACCAGAAACGCGAGATCGAACGCATCAAGGAAGGGCCTTTCCGGGCCTGTGTACGCAAAGTCACGGCCTGGGTGGCAGGCAATTTCTAAACAGGGGGCAGACATGAAGTTCGAAGTCATGGAGTCGGCGCGCCAAGGCGCCGTGATCAAGGTGATCGGCATCGGCGGCTGTGGCGGCAACGCCGTCGACCACATGATCGACCGCGGCGTGCAAGGCGTGGAGTTCATCTGTGCCAACACCGACCAGAAGGCGCTGGTGCGCACCCAAGCGCCGACGCAGATCGCCATCGGCCAGCAACTGACCAAGGGGCTCGGCGCCGGCGCGCGGCCGGAGATCGGTCGCGGTGCGGCGCTCGAGGACCGTGACCGGCTGGTGGCCGCCGTGGCCGGTGCCGACATGCTGTTCATCACCGCCGGCATGGGCGGCGGCACCGGCACCGGCGCGGCGCCGGTGGTGGCGCAGGTGGCACGCGAGCTCGGCATACTCACCGTGGCCGTCGTCACCAAGCCTTTCAGCTTCGAGGGCAAGCGCATGGACGCCGCGGTCAGCGGCATCGCCGAACTGGCGCAGCACGTCGACTCGGTGATCGTCATCCCCAACGAGAAGCTGACGCAGAAGTTGGGGGGCGACATCTCCATGCTCGACGCCTTCGCCGCCGCCAATGACGTACTGCACGGGGCCGTGGCCGGCATCGCCGAAGTCATCAACTCGCCCGGCATGATCGGCGTCGACTTTGCCGACGTGAAAACGGTGATGGCCGAGATGGGCATGGCGATGATGGGCTCCGCCTCGGCCAGTGGCGTCGACCGCGCCCGCATCGCCGCCGAAACGGCTGTCGCCAGCCCGCTGCTGGAGGATGTCGAACTGCGCGGCGCACGCGGCGTGCTGGTCAACATCACCGCCAACAACGGGCTCAAGCTGTCGGAGATCAACCAGATCATGGAGACCATCAGCGCCTGCACCGCGGACGATGCCACGGTGATCTTCGGCACCGCCATCGACGAGGCCATGGACGACGCACTTCGCGTCACCGTGGTCGCCACCGGGCTCGGCAGGCCGCAGGCGGCGCGCCCCGCCAAGCCGGCGCTGGAGGTCATCGACACCGGCTTCATGGGCCTGCGCACCGGCACCGACGACGCCAGCGCCTACCCGCTCGACGACGGCACCGTGCCGCCGGCGGTGTTCGGCAGCGGACGCTCCGCGCGCGCCAACGCGCGTCCGGCCCTGACCGAACAGACGCTCGATCAGTACGACATCCCGGCCTTCCTGCGCAAGCAGGCCGACTGAGCCCTGGACGCGGCGACGCTATGCCCGGGAGAACCGTGTCGAAGAGAACCGTGTCGCGGAAAGCCATTTCGCGGAAAGCCACGATGGTGCGTTGCAACACGACTGCTCGTCGGCGCATGACAGGGCGGTTACAATCCGCCCCCACGGTCACCCCCTGAATCACCGACGAGCCCGATGCTGTTCCAGCGCACCCTTGCCCAACCGATCCGCGCCACTGGCGTCGGCCTGCACTCCGGCGACAAGGTCGAACTGACGCTGCGCCCGGCGCCGCCCGACCACGGCATCGTCTTCCGCCGCGTCGACCTCGAGCCCCCGGTCAGTTTCGCGGCGGACGCGCGCCTCGTCCACGACACGCGCATGTGCACTGCACTCGAATGCAAGGGCGCTCGCGTCGGCACCGTCGAGCACCTGCTCAGCGCCATCGCCGGCCTCGGCATCGACAACCTGCTGATCGACCTCAGCGCCCCCGAGGTGCCGATCATGGACGGCAGTTCGGCGCCCTTCGTCTTCCTCCTGCAGTCCGCCGGCGTACTCGAGCAGGACGCACGCAAACGCTACATCCGCGTGCGCAAGCCGATCGAACTGCATGACGGCGACAAGTGGGTGCGCCTCGAGCCGCACCACGGCTTCCGCATCACCCTTTCCATCGACTTTGCGCACCCGGCCACGCGCGGCGCCGCCGGCGAGGTGACCGTTGATTTTGCCGAGCAGTCCTATGTGCGGGACGTCAGCCGCGCGCGCACCTTTGGCTTCATGCACGAGGTCGAGGCGCTGCGTGCCAACGGCCTGGCACTCGGCGGCAGCCTCGACAACGCCATCGTCATGGACGAGTTCCGCGTACTCAATCATGACGGCCTGCGCACGCCCAAAGAACTGGTGACACACAAGGTGCTCGATGCCATCGGCGACCTCTACCTCGCCGGCCACCCGATCATCGGCGCCTTCACCGGGTACAAATCGGGCCACGCGCTCAACAACGCCTTGGTGCGCGCGCTGTTGGCCGACGCGGACAGCCACGAGGTGGTGAGTTTTGGCCGTGACGACGACCTGCCCGCCGCCTTCGCACCCTTGCCGGCCGGCGAGGAACTGGTTCAGGCGGCCTGAGTCGCCAACCGCAGCATCGCCTGCTTCACCGGGCCCTCGGGCAGGCGTTCCGCCACCTGCAGCAGCGAGCGTCTGGCCGACTCCGGCAGGGTTCGCCGCGGCCGCGGCGGCGGTTCGCGCCGGCGAAAGTGCGGCGAGCCGACCTTGACCTTGACCGCCGCGGCGACCAGACCGCGCGCCACCAAGCCACGCCGCAGCCGCGCCTGAATCTGACGCAGGCGCGTGGCAACCGCCGGCGAGTCGGCGCGCAACCACACCGTTTCTTCTTCGAGGCGCATGAAATGGGTCGCGGTGAGCAGGTCGAGCGGCAGCAGGGCATCCAGCGCCGCACGATAGGCCGGCGCGGCAACGGTCTGCCGCATCACCGCCGCGACCTCTCCGGCAGCGAGGAATCGTGCCGCCAGTTGCGGTGTCGAAGCGCGTGTCATCGGCGTATCTTACGCCGCGACCAACGCCGCCATCGCCAGGCCGGCCCCCACATCAACCCGATCGGAGCGCCCATGTCTCTTCCCCAGTCTGCCATTGGCCGCCTGCGCAGCGCCCTCGACGAGTTCGAGGCCGAGCGCCTTGACGTCGACCGCTTCTGCCTCGAATGGCGCCGCGCCCTGCTCGACCTCGGCAGCGCACTGCCGGCCGACCTCGCCGAGACCGCCGAGGCCTTGCTCATGCGCATGGAGAGCGCGCGCTGGTTCAGCGGCGAGGCCTGCGGCTTTTCCGGCAAGGACCTCGCGATCGCGCTGCGCCGCTGGCTGGCAGCGGTCGAGGCTGCGCCCCCGCTGGCGGCTGGCAAGGTCTGAGCAAGGCCAAGGACACCCATGAAACCCGTCGCCATCTTTCGCTTTGCGCCCACCGAGGGCCCCGCCTTCTTTGCCGACTGGCTCACCACCCAAGGCATCCCGTGGACCGAGGTCCGCATCGACCAGGGCGAGCCGGTGCCCCAGTCAGCCGTAGCCTTCAGCGGCATCGGCATGATGGGCGGCCCGATGAGCGTCAACGACCCGCTGCCGTGGATCGGGCCGCTGCTCGAACTGATCCGCGACGCCGACCGCAGCGGCGTGCCGGTGATCGGGCACTGCTTGGGCGGACAACTCATGAGCCGCGCCTTCGGCGGTGAGGTCGGCGTCAACCGCAGCGGTGGCGAAGCGGCCAAGGAGATCGGCTGGCACAGCGCCACACCCACCGCCGCGCCCGAGGCGCGCGACTGGTTCGGCACCAGCGCGCCCTTCGACGTCTTCCAGTGGCACGGCGAGACCTTCTCGGTGCCGCCCGGCGCGGCGCGCCTTGCCTCCAGCCCGCTGTGTACCAACCAGGCATTCTCCAGGGGCCCGCACATCGGCATGCAGTTTCATGTCGAGATGGACGAGCCGACCATCGACGTCTGGTGCCGCAGCGGCGCCGGCGAGGTGGCCGAGGCGCTCGCCGGACCGCGCCCGGGAGGGGTGCAATCCGCCGATCAGGTCCACCTGCTCACAGCGGAGCGGCTGCCGCGCATGCGCACGGTCACCGACCGCATCTACCGCCGCTGGACCAGCGGCCTGCGCCGCGACTGAGGCAGATCAGGCGCTCTCGGCGGCCCCCACCACCCACACCGGCATGCCGGCCTCGATCCAGCCGTCGCGCAGCACCCGGGCGGTCACGCCGCCGTGGCCGCGCATGGCGTTGTAGCCGCCGAAACCCAGGGCAGTCTCCATCGCCGAGCAGGGCTCGCACGGCCCGGTGACCTCAAATACCACAGCGCCTTCGACGTCCGGTGCGTAGCCAAACACCACCCGCAAACGCTGGTCCCGCAGCGGCGACCGCGCGGCGAGCAGGTTGAGTCCGGAGACGACGACATTGCGGCGCAGGTCAGCCGGGTCGATCGCCGGCTTTTGCAGCAAGGTCGCCACCGCGACCAGATGCTCAGCCTGGATCAAGGTCACCTGACGGCGCCGCTTGGGGTCGGCCTGACGCGCCGTGGCCGAGCGGTCGCCGACCAGGCCGAGGCCGACCCGCGCCTCGGCACGCGCGACCGACACCGCGCGCTGGCCGCGTGCCGGCCGCAAGACGAGCGCCTCGACCCGCCCGGGGCGGCCGAAACGCGTCATCAGTTCGCGCAATTTGGTCATGTCGGACGCTTACGATCACCCGGCCACAAGAAGCAAGGCCCGGTGACGACAGCCACCGGGCCTGCCTATGCAAGGGGCGTCAATATACGGCCATCGAGTTCGCCACAATGACCACCACCACGCCGGCAGCAAGCACCACGTAAGGCAAGAGCCCTGCCCTGCGCGTGCCGTCTTCGCCAGCCAGGTGCATGTCTTCGGCCATCGCCGCCGGGAATACGCCCTTGTCCTGGATGAAGTGCCGGTAGACGAACACCGGCACGATCAGCGCAGCGAACACCAAGCCCGCCGTCAGGGTACCGGCACCGTAGATGTCGGCACCGAGGCCCATCAGGATCAGGTTGACGAAACTGAGTACGGCGCCAATCGCAAGAATGATGGTCGGCGCCCGGAAGGGACGCGCCCAGTTTGGCCGATCGATACGGTGGATCCAGCCGGCGTTGAGGTTGAGAAAATTGAAAATGATGTAACCGACGTTCGAGGCAGCGAGCACGAAGACGTAGTCGGACAGCATCAGCAGGATCAGGTTGAAGCCCAGATCGGTCCACATCGCCCGCGTCGGCGCGCCGTGTTCATTGACGTGCGACAGGTAGCGCGGCAGCCAGCCGTCCACCGAGGCCTGATAGAGGGTGCGCGACGAACCTGACATCGAGGTCATGATCGAGAGCAGCACCGCCAGCACCAGCATGACCACCAGCACGTTGGCCACCACCTCGCCGCCGCCGACCATGTGCGACATTGCGGCGGCCACGCCCATGCCGCTGTAAATGTCGGGCGCCAGCATGCCGTCGTAGACCGCCGGTGTGGTCACTGCGCCGTTTGCATCCACCACCGCCTCGCTGACCACCTTGCCCAGCCCGAGATGGCCCTGAAAGGCCAGCGGCACCAAGGTGAAAACGACGATGCAGAGCAAGCCGGAATAGATGATGGCCTTGAACGTGTCGGTCTTGGGATCGCGGAACTCGCGCGTATAGCAGACCGCGGTCTCGAAGCCGTAGGTCGACCATGCAGCGATGAACAGACCGCCAGCCATCAGCGTGATGCCGGCCATGTTCCACTCGCCATCGATCACGTGCCCCGCGGCGTCCCGCGCGATCGGCACCAGCGGCGAGAAGTGGTCACTCGGCAGGTCGCCGCTGAGCAGTGGCACCAGCGCGACCAGCATCAGCGGGATCAACGCCGCCACGCCGAGCACCATGGTGGTGCGCGCGGACCGCAGAATGCCGCCGTGCTGGATGGCAAAGACGCCCAGCAGCAGCACCACGCCGAGCACGAAGGTGGCGTTGAGGCGCAGCAACAGGCCCTGTTTGATGAAGCTCAGGTCGAGCAGGGTGATCTGCCAGGTGTTGATGGCCGCGTCGGCAGGGAACAGCGCGCCCAGAATGTAACCGCTGGCGAGGCCCGAGCCGATCGCAAGCACCGGCGACCACGCAAACCAGTTGCACCACACCGAGATCGGCGCAATGAACTTGCTGTAGCGCACCCATGCCACCGCGCCGTAGACCGACGCGCCGCCGGACTTGTGCGGGAACAGGCCGGCGATCTCGGCGTAGGTAAAGGCCTGAATGAACCCGAAGCCGATCGATATCGCCCACACCAGCCAAGACGGCTTGCCGACGGTGGCGGCGATCGCCCCGATCGAGAACAGCACCAGCGCCGGCACGCCACTGGCGACCCAGAAGGCGCCGGTCCAGTCGATTTTGCGCTGCAGGGAATGGCGCGCGGCATCCGCACCTGCAGCGGACCCCCCGCCAGCGACCGCCGTGTCACTCATGACTCACCTCTGTTTCGGGTTGGTAAGGGATCCGGGGCAGGCCCCGCAAGATGCCATGGCGGCAGCTCAGAAGACGCGCTTGACGAACAGCAGGTAGTTCTTTTCGATCAGGCTCTTGGGATTCTTGTTGAGGTCGGCACCGTAATCGATGAATGACGCCGGGTTCGCCGACACGTCGATATACGCCGCACCGACCTGCCAACCGCTCTCGAAAGTCTTCGTCACACCGGCCTTGTAGTCGGTAAAGCCCGCTGTCTTGGCCGGGTCCTCAACGGTCTGCCGGCCAACATGCAAGTTGAGCGTCCACGAGGGCAGAAACTCGTAATTGATATTGCCCTCGAGGTAGTTCGAGCCTTCGGTGTTGTTAAGGCCGAAGTAGTCGGTCACAGCCCGCGAATATTTGAGTTGGAAGAACTTCCAGCTGCCGGCCGCATAGAGCTCGGTCGTGTTCAATGACTTGCCTCTTGAGCCCGGAGAGAATCCATCCGCAGTGGCGAAATGGCTGCTGCCCGGGAAGATGAACTGCAACACGCCGACGTCGATGCCGAAGTCGCCAAAACTCTTGGCGAAGCCGCCGTAAACGTCGATCTCAACGTTGGCATTAGAGATCGCGCCTTCGTAGACGTTGCTGCCCCAGATGCCCGCGTAGAAGCCACTGCTATGGGCCACGTCTGCACCACCCTGCACCGCCGGCAGTCCGCGCGTGTAGCCGACGCCGCGGAAGAAGTATTGGTTGAATACGCCGATGTTGGTGGTGATGGTCCAATCCGGCGGCGCGGCCGCTTCCTCAGCCGCGAGTGCAGGCGTGGCGAGCACCACCGGGAGGGCGGCAACGATATGACGCAGACGATGGAAAATCATGACGCTATCTCCAGATCGATGGTTGACGAAGGCTCGCCACAAACCCCGCGGGCCACAATCGCCTATCGGGGGTACTCCATAAGAGTTAATGCCGTCCGGCCCACCCCGGCCGAGGCCAAGACGCGGGTCCCGACTACCCCTTCCGGGTTACCGCTTTCGAAGGATTGCCGCGCCAGCGCGCCCGGGAACAGCATCTGCCGCGCATTGCTGCTGCAGCAGCGTCAGGCCCAGGAGGAGACAACTGAATGAACAAGCGCATCGCCGTCATCGGTGCCGGCCCCAGCGGGCTGGCGCAATTGCGGGCTTTCCAGTCGTCTGCCGGCAAAGGCGCCGACATCCCGGAACTGGTTTGTTTCGAGAAGCAGTCGGATTGGGGCGGCCTCTGGAACTACACTTGGCGTACCGGCCTCGACGAGCACGGCGAACCGGTGCACTGCAGCATGTACCGTTACCTCTGGTCGAACGGCCCCAAGGAGTGTCTGGAGTTCGCCGACTACACCTTCGACGAGCATTTCGGCCGGCCCATGGGCTCCTATCCGCCGCGCGAGGTGCTGTTCGACTACATCAAGGGCCGCGTCGAGAAAGCCGGTGTGCGCCAGTACATCCGCTTCAACACGCCGGTGCGCGGCGTGGTCTACGACGACGCCTCCGGGCAGTTCCTTGTCACCGTGCACAGCTTTGACGAGGACCGCACCTACACCGAGGCCTTCGACTGGGTGGTGGTGGCCAGCGGGCACTTCTCGGTGCCCAACGTGCCCGAGTTCCCTGGCTTCAGCCACTTCGGCGGCCGCGTGCTGCACGCCCACGATTTCCGTGACGCGCTCGAGTTCAAGGACAAGGATGTGCTGATCGTCGGCGCCAGCTACTCGGCCGAGGACATCGGCTCGCAGTGCTACAAGTACGGCGCGCGCTCGATCACCAGTTGCTACCGCACCAACGCGATGGGCTACGACTGGCCGACCAACTGGGAAGAAAAGCCCAACATGACGCACGTCGAGGGCAAGCGGGTGTTCTTTCAGGACGACAGCAGCAAGGAGATCGATGCCATCATCCTCTGCACTGGCTACCTGCACCATTTCCCCTATATCGAGGAGCGCCTGCGCCTCAAGACCAACAACCGCCTCTGGCCCCTCAATCTGTACAAGGGCATCTTCTGGGAGAAGAACCCCAAGCTCATGTACATCGGCATGCAGGACCAGTGGTACAGCTTCAACATGTTCGACGCGCAGGCCTGGTACGCGCGCGATGTCGTGCTTGGCCGCATCGCACTGCCGGACTACGACTCAATGCACGTTGAGGACCTGCGCTGGCGCGAGGAGGAACTCAAGCTGCAGACCGCCCAGGAGATGTACGAATACCAGGGCGAGTACATCCGCCAACTGATCGAGGCCACCGACTACCCGACCTTCGACATCGCCGCCGTCAACCAGACCTTCCTCGAGTGGAAACACGACAAGGCGGAAGACATCATGGGTTACCGCAACAAGTGCTACCGCTCGGTGATGACCGGCACCATGGCCATCCCGCACCATACGCCGTGGCTGGAGGCGCTCGACGACTCGCTCGAGACCTACCTCAGCCCCGGGCCCGTCGCCAGGCGCGCCTGAGAGGGCCTGCCTCGATGCGGCTCGCAGATGGCCGCCTGCGCTACACCGCGCCGGGCGGCGGACACGTGCGCTTTGCGCTGCAGGCGGGCGACCGCGTCCGCATCCGCGACCCCGAGGGCGGCCAGCCCGGGCGCCTGTTTCTGTGCGGGGAAGCGCCAGCCGGGCTGGGTTGGACCAATGCCGAGGCGGGCCCGGCCGCCGGCGCGCTCGGCCTGCCGCAGGCAATTGCCAGCCACGCCTGGGTCGCCGAACTGTTCGGCCGCGACGGCCCGCCGGGCGGTGCGGTCGAGTGGACCGCGCCCGGAGCGGCGCAATGCGCGCTCATGGCGCCGGGTTCGGCGATGCGCCCCGACGCACAGGACACGGCGACTGCGCTCACCGTGGACATCGAGCGCGCGCAGCCGGCCAGCGGTGAGGCCCCGCCGCCGCTGGCGCAACCCCTGCTCGACCTGCGCATCGCGGCCGGTACCGCGCTGGCGTATCGGGTCAAGGCCGGTGATTACATCCAAGTCATCGACGTCGACGGGCGGCAGTGCTCGGATTTCCTCGCCTTTCACGCCGGCGAACTTGCGCTCGGCCGGGAATACGGCATCGACCCGACCACCACCCGCACGCTCACCGGCAGCGCCAACCCTGGTCCGGGCCTGCACGGAAAATACTTCGACGCGGCGCAGCGGCCGCTGCTCGAGATCGTGCAGGACACGGTCGGCCGGCACGACACCTTCATGCTGGCCTGCAGCGCCAAGTATTACGAGGACATGGGCTACCCGGGCCACCCAAGCTGCAGCGACAACTTCAACCGTGCTCTACGCGAGCATGGCATCGCGCCGCGCGCCGGCTGGCCGGCGATCAACTTCTTCTACAACACCATGTACCGGCACGACGAGGCGATCACCCTCGACGAGCCGTGGTCGCGCCCCGGCGACTACGTGCTGCTGCGGGCGCTCACCGACCTGGTCTGCGCCTCGTCCGCCTGTCCCGACGACATCGACCCGGCCAATGGCTGGCAGCCGACCGACATCCACGTGCGTGTCTACGCCGCCACGAACGCCTTTCCCCGAGGGATCGCCTACCGCATGAGCGCAGACTCCGAACCCCGCATCACCCGCGAGACCGGCTTCCACGCCGCAACCAGCGCCTTGACCCGGCGCATGGTCGAGTACCGCGGCTTCTGGTTGCCCGACTCCTTTTCCGACAACGGCGCCATCGACGAGTACTGGGCGTGCCGCGAGCGTGTCGGCCTGATCGACCTGTCGGCACTGCGCAAATTCGAGGTCACCGGCCCGGATGCCGAGGCACTGCTGCAGGCCGCGGTGACGCGTGACGTCCGCAAGCTCTCGGTGGGGCAGGTGGTGTACACCGCGTTCTGCCACGAGCACGGCGGAATGCTCGACGACGGCACCGTGTTCCGCCTTTGCCAGAACAACTTCCGCGTGGTCTGCGGCGATGAATACGTCGGCACCTGGCTGCGTGATTTGGCGCAACGGCTCGGTCTCAAGGTCTGGGTGCGCAGCTCCACCGACCAGTTGCACAACGCGTCGCTGCAGGGCCCGCGCTCGCGCGAGGTGCTGCGTCGCGTGCTCGTCACGCCGCCGGGCCAGCCCAACGCGGACGAGCTCAAATGGTTCCGCTTCACCGTCGGCAAACTGGCCAACCAGCCCGTGGTCGTGTCGCGCACCGGCTACACCGGTGAGCTCGGCTACGAGGTGTGGTGCCACCCCGGCCACGCGCCGGCCGTCTGGGCCGCGCTGATGGCGGCAGGCGAGGACCTCGGCATTGCGCCGATGGGGCTTGCCGCCCTCGACATGCTGCGCATCGAGGCCGGTCTGGTGTTCGCCGGCTACGACTTCTGCGACCAGACCGATCCGTTCGAGGCAGGCATCGGCTTTGCCGTGGCGGTCGACAAGGCTGCCGACTTCGCCGGCAAGGCCGCGCTCGAACGCCGGCGGGCCAACCCGCAGCGCATGCTGGTGGGACTCGACATCGACGGCCGCGAGTGCCCGGTGCATGGCGACCCGGTCTACCTCGGCCGCGCGCAGATCGGGGTGGTGACCAGCGCCACCCGCTCGCCGGTGCTCGAGCGCTGCATCGCGCTGGCGCGCGTCGATGTCAGCGTATCGGCGCTTGGCAGCCGAGTCGAGATCGGCAAACTCGACGGCCTGCAGAAACGCATCGGCGCCAGCGTGGTGCGCTTCCCGCATTACGACCCCGAAAAGACCCGGGTCAGGGCCTGAGGTCTACCCCCAAGGGGGTAACCCCTGAAGGCGATTGTCCGCACCATGGGCCTGTCCAGACAATCGTGAGCACAGCAGAGCGGGCACCCCCGCGCACGACACCGACCCGCACTGGAGGCAAACCATGCAACGCAACTCGATCCTCAACGAGCGCCACCGTCAACTGGGCTCCAAGCTGGACGGCGACACCTGGAACAACATGCCGATCCCGTGGAGTTACCACTCGGACGCGCATGAGGAAGTGGTTGCCACCCGCACGCGCGCCGGCCTCTACGACGTCTCCGCGCTCAATATCGTCAATGTCTCCGGCCCTGACGCCGAGGCGGTGATCGACCAACTGGTGACCATCGACGTCACCCGCCTCAAGCCCGGCAGCGCCCGGCTCGCCGCCGAGGTCAACGAGGCCGGCGCGCTGGTCGACGACATCATGGTGATCCGCGACGCCGCCGACCGCTTCCGCCTGTCGCACGGCAGCGGTGCTACGCCGGTGACGCTGGCCCAGCTCGCCGCCGGCCGCAATGTGCAGGTCCAGTCCGACCAGGACATCCACATCCTCTCGCTGCAGGGCCCGCTCGCGGCGGCCGTGCTGCAGCCGCATGCCTCGGCCAAGCTTGCCGACATCGCGTATTTCCATCACACCGACTCGACGCTGTTCGGCAAGACGGTGGTGATCGGCCGCGGCGGCTACTCCGGCGAACTCGGCTACGAGGTCTGGTGCAAGGCCGCGGATGCGGTGTTCCTGTGGGACGCCATCCTCGCAGCCGGCAAGGCGCAGGGCGTCATCCCCTGCTCGTGGAACGCGCTCGAACTGACCCGCGTCGAGGCCGCGCTGCTGTTCTTCCCCTTCGAGATGCCGGAAGGCGACACCACGCCGTGGGAAGTCAACATGGACTGGGCGGTCGACCTCGACAAGGCCGGCGATTACATCGGCAAGGCGGCGGTGCTGGCATCCAAGGGCAAGGAACGCGTCAAGCAGGCCGGCATGCTGGTCCGTCACAGCGCAGCGGTCGAAGCCGGTGCGCCGATCTTCGACGGTGGCGCGCAGGTCGGCGTGGTCACCACCGCCTCCTACAGCCGCCTGCTCATGCAGTCGCTGGCCATGGTCCACCTCAACACGGCCAACGCCGTGATCGGCCGCAGCTACACCATCCGCAGCACGGCGGGCGATTTCAGCGCACTGGTGGTGCCGACACCGTTCTACGACCCGCTGCGTCGCCGCACCCACGGCTGAGATGAGTGCAGCACCGCCGGCCATCAAAAGTCAGCCGCAGTACCGGGGCCTGACTTGGGACGCAAGCGGGCAGGCGCACCTGCTGCTGCTCGCCGCGCGCGACGATGCGCTGCTGGCCAGCCTGCTCGGCGCCTTGCCGTCGGCGCCGATCCGCGTCATCGACTGCGCGGATGCGCTGGCCGCTTTCAGCGCGCCTGCCGCCCTCGAAGTGACGCGCGCGGCGAGCCTCGAGACCGCGCTCGGCCTGCTCGACGATGCCCTCGCCCGCGCCAGCATGGGGCTGCGCCTCTATTTGGCCGGCCCCGAGGACGCCATCTGGCAGGCCCACACCATCGCCGCAGCATATGGCATGGGCCGCCGCGAGATCCGTCTGTGCCAGACCGGCAGCCTTGCACGGCCGGTGTTCTGTGTGCATTGCCGCAGCATGACCCGGCACGTGCGCACCAACATCGTGCCCTGCGCCGGGTGCGGCCGCGCGCTGTTCGTGCGCGACCATTTCTCGCGTCGCCTCGGTGCCTACATGGGCTTCCAGATCGATGCCGAAGCCCCGGGCCAGGTGCCGCCGGCTGAGACCGTCTACCCCTGACGCGCGCCAACCCCGATGAGACCCGTGATCGAAATGACCATCGCCCGCACGCTCGACGTGGCGCCGGGGATTCGCGAGTTCTGGCTCAAGGCCGCCGATGGCTCGGCGCTGCCGGCCTATTCCGGTGGCAGCCACATCGTGCTCGGCCTGCCCCTGCCGGGCGGCCTGCAGCGCAACCCGTACTCGCTGGTGGGTGACCCGGCCGATGCGAGTAAATGGCGCATCGCAGTGCGCCGTCAGGAGGGTTCGCGTGGCGGCTCGGCGTGGCTGCACGACACCGCTGCCGAGGGCATGCGCCTGCAAGTGGCGGTGCCTGCCAACCTGTTCCCGATGGCGCGGTTGGCGCGCCACCACGTGCTGATCGCCGGCGGCATCGGCATCACACCGATCCTCTCGCACGCCCGCGAGATGGCCCGTCTCGGCCTGAGCTTCGAGGTGCACTACGCCTACCGCGCACGCGCCTTCGCCGCCTTGGCCGATGAAGTCGGCGCCATCGCCGGCGACCGCCTGCGCCGCTACGACCAATCCGACGGCGAGAAGGTCGATTTCGAAGCCCTGCTGGCCGGGCGGCCACTGGGTACGCACGCCTATCTCTGCGGACCGCAGCCCATGGTCGAAGCGTTTCATGCCATCGGCACGCGCCTGGGCTGGCCGGGGGACCGCCTGCACAGCGAGCGCTTCGTCGCGCCGCCCCCGGGCGACGCGTTCAGCGTGAGACTCGCGCGCAGCGGTCTGCGCGTCGAGGTGCCGCCGCACCGCAGCATGCTCGAAGCGATCGAGGCCGCCGGCGTGAGCGCGCCCTTCATGTGCCGCGGCGGCGCCTGCGGCCAATGCGAACTCGAGGTGCTGGAAGCCGACTCGGCCCTGCAGCACAACGACCTCTACCTCAGCGCCGAAGTGCGGGCCGGCGGGCGCAGGATCATGCCCTGCGTGTCGCGCGCCTGTGGCGGCTGCATCACCGTCGATCTCTGACAGGACAAGCCCGACATGAACATCCGGTTCCGTGACGAGACCTTCCGCGGCGATTACTCCTACCGCAATTCCGACGCCACGGTGCGCCGCTTCCCGTTCCCGTTCGGCCTGGACGAGTACATGTACTCGGTCAACATCGAACGCCACAACGGCGGGCCGGCGGGCTCGGTGTACGAGTTCGCCTTCGACATCGACGAGCACTACGTGGCCGAATGCCGCGACCGCGCCATCACCCTCGAGCGCGATCCGGGACGCTGCGTCTCGCTGCCGCACATGATCGATGCCGAATGGGACGTGCTCGAACTCATCATGACCTCGCTGGCGCACGACTACCCGGACCACTTCGGCCTGCAATGCGACGGTGCGCGCTGGACCTGGACCAACCGGCCGCTGGGCATCGAGCAGGCCTTCGTGTTCGGCGATGCCGCGACCCTGCCATGCCCGCCCTTCGAATACATCACGCGCCAGACGCAGGGCGACTTCGTCATCATGGACCAGCGCGACGGCGACCTCTGGGCCGATGCCGGCATGATCACCTCGCAAGCCGACTGGTCGATGAGTTTCGACACCGGAATGAGCTTCAAGGAGTGGCACGGGCCAGTGCCGCGTGCGCACGAGATCGGCGTCTTCGACCGTGCGCTCAAGTACCTGCTGATGCTGCAACTCGGCCAACCGGTGCGCCGGCTCAACTGGACCATGACGGTCAACCCGCGCCTCGATACCGCACCCGAGACCTACCCCGAATGGGGGCCCGACCGGGCATCGGTGAGGCTCGACAACGTGCCTGACAAAGTGCATCTGCGCGTCGAGTTGCAGGCGCTGTTCCGCCTGCCGCGCAGCAACGGCGTGCTGTTCTCGATCCGCTGCTACCTCGCCAGCGTCGGTGACCTCGCGCGCTACCCGCGCTGGGCCAAGCGCCTGCACCGGGTGCTGCGCGACCTGCCGCAGGACCTCGCCGAATACAAGGGCCTGGTGCGTTACAGGCCGACGGTCTTGGAATGGCTGTCGCGCCTCGATGACGGCGCGCCGGTGGCGCCCGGGACGCACCCGGAATGACCCCGGCGGCGTGCGTCAGTCCTCGCTGAACTCGCAGCGTCCCGGACCGAGGGCGCGTGCTTGCGCTGCGGCACGCCGGGCGGCATCCAGCAGGCCCTCCGCGCCCAGATGCCGACGGTCGCTAAGGGCGATGCCGATGGCGACCTCGGGCACCACCTCGCGCCCTTCCGACCGCAGCGGCTGCGCCAGTTCGGCGGCGAGCAGCCCGGCGATGCGCGAAGTCGCGCCGACCACTGCGCGTGCCGCGGTGACCGGCCGTGCATCGTCGGTCATGCGCAGATCCGAAAGCAGCACGGCAAAACGCCATTCGTCCATGTAGGTCACCAGCGAACCCGGACGATTGACGCTGCTGAAGCGGCGCGCGACCGCCTCGAGCCGCGTCTCCGACGTCGCATCGCCGTCGCCCTCGGGGACGCCGATATCGATCCAGAGTACTGCGAAGCGCAGGCTGCGGATAGTCGACTGGTGCAGCGTCCAGACCAGCAACTGGGTGAATACGGTACGGCTGGTCATGCCGGTACGGGCGTCGAAGGCGACGCGCGAGCGCGCACCCTCGCGAGCACTGCTGCGAATGTCGACGTCGGTGATGAAACCCTCGATGGACAGCAGATCGCCCTGCGCCGAAAAGGCGCCGCGCCCCTGTTCCCAGACATGCAGGATGCGGCCGGAGGCATGGCGCAGACGGTAGGCGATCTGATACGGGCGGCGCACCTCGAGCGCCGACTGCACCTGCCCCCAGACGAATGCGCGGTCTTCCGGATGGATCAGGCTGGCAAAGGTCACGCCCTGCCGGCCCACCAGTTCCCAAGGCTCGTAGCCAGTCAATGCGAGGCAGCCGTCGCTGACGAAATCCATGGTCCATTCCGGGTCGTTGCGGCCGCGGTAGACCATCCCTGGCACATTGACCAGCAGCGTATCGACCTGCCGCCTCGCCACCATGCCCTCGTCGTCGCGACGGCGCCGGTCGATGTCGGAGATGGTGCCGACGATGCCGTGCACCTCGCCAGCAGCATCGACACAGGCGTTGGCCCGCAGTGCGCCGCGCAGCACATGGCCGGCCAGATGAACGAAGCGCAACTCCGTGGCGAATGCGCGGCTGTCGCCCTGGATGATCGCGGCCAAGCCGCGCTCGAGAGACTCGCGCTCCTCCGGATGCACCGCCGCCGCAAGACTCGCGCCGCGGCTCGTGGTCGCACCCCTGCCGGTGAGGCGTTCCCAGGCGCGGCTGAGGAATACCAGGCGCCCTGCCTTGTCGGTCTTGAAGAACACCGACTCCAGTTGATCGAGCAGAAGCTGCAAGGTCTCGGTGGTCGGCTCGCGCGGCGTGCCAGCGGCGGCATCGGCACGGAACTGCAACAGGCAGCAGCCCGGCTCGGATGCCATCGGCGTGAGCGCGGCATGCGCCCGCAGGGTGCTGCCATCGGCGCGCACCAGTCGGAGCAGGTCATCCTGCAAACGCGGCCCATCCTCGCTGCGGCAACCCTGCATGGCGGCAAAGCGGTGGTGATCGCCGGGGTGGAGCAGGTTGGTAAAGGGCATCCCGGTCACCTCATCACCGTGCTCGCCCATGTCGAGCAATTCGAGGAAGGCCCGATTGGCAAAACTCACCACCGGGCCGCGCAGGATCAAGGCCGCCGCGGGGATCGCACTGCAGGCCTCGCCGGCCCACGACGCACCGGAAGCGTCTCGCTCGCGGCCGTCGATGCGGCCACTACGAAGCTGCCGTTTCGCCACGGCGAGCAGGAACGCTGCTGCGACCAAAGTGCCCGCGGGGATCGCGTAGAACGCCATGCCGCCATACCATGAGGCCATGACGGCAGCGAACAGCAGCGACAGCGCAAAGGTGGTGAAGACGAACAGCGTCATGGCGCCGATTGTCCCGCAGATACGGCGTGCGCGTTACCCGCTGTTCGTCGCGCTCGCCGGCGTGCTGGGGGGGTGCGCGGTGGCCGTGCTGCTTTCGGCATGGGGCAGCGCGGCCTTGCAGAACCGCTTCGCCGACTTCGTGGCGCAACTGGCCGAGGCCTGCGCCGGCGCACCCGATGGTGCGCAGGTATGCCCCGTGGTCGGGGCATTCCAGCGGACAGTGCTGGAACAGGGCGCATCGATGCTGATGCTGCAGTTCCTCTGCATGGGGCTGCTGCTGGTCGGCATCGGCAGCCTGGGATTTCACGGCTATCGCTTGCTGGTCAGGCGCATGGACGATGCCGTCAAGCTGCCCGGCGGGTCGGACCTCGAGATCGACGCCGGCCGCGACGAGTTCGACCACGTCCGGGCGCGTCTGGCCACCCTGCATGCCCGGGCTGCAGGCCTCGAAGCCGAATCGGCTTGGCACCGCCGGGCAAGCGAGGCACAGGCACGGCGCGCGGCCACCGTGGTGCGAGCGGGCCATGAGGTGGCGCGCCTCATCAACGACTCCGAACTCTCCGAGGGCGGGCTGGCCAGTGCACTCGGTGTGCTCGCCGCGGCCAGTGAGGCACGCGCGGTGGGACTCGTGCTGGAACCCGGGGTCTGCCGCACGCTGGGTCTGGCATCCACCATCGCCGTGCCGCTTGCGCCGATGCTGGCGGAGCAGCTTCCCGCAGACCATCCACCGCGCCCGGTCGTGGGGCGGCTGCTGGCGGGCCCCGACGAGGTGCAGACGCTGCTGGTGCCATTGACCAGTGGCGACATCGGCGTCGGTACCCTGCTGCTCGAGTTCGCGCCGGAGGCGCGCCTTGATGACACCCGCATCCGGCTCGCCGAAACGGTCGCGCGCATCCTCTCGCTGGCCATCGTCAGTCTCAGCGACAGCGCCGAGAACCGCCGGGTGGCCCTGCTTGAGGAGCGTTCGGCGATCGCCGCCGAACTGCACGATTCGCTGGCGCAGTCGCTCGGCTTCATGCGCATCCAGTTGGCGCGCCTGCAGCGCGCCTTGCATGAGCAGGGCCGGGCAGCCGACGATGAACCCGGTCGGATTGCTGCCGAGCTGCGCCAAGGCCTCGCCGCCGCCTATGGCGAAGTGCGCGAGCTGATCTCCACCTTCCGCGCGCGTCTCGACGGCGGTGGGCTGCTCGAGGCGGTGCAGCAGGCGCTCGTCGCGCTGCGCACGCAGACCGGCATCACGGTCAGCTTCGACCATGCGCTCGGCCGCTGCCGGCTCGAGGTCAACGAGGAGTTCCACATCCTCCAGCTCATTCGCGAGGCGCTCAGCAACATCGGCCGCCATTCATGCGCGTCCGCAGCCTGGGTCGACATGCGCTACGGCCCGGGGCATGAGTTCGTCGTCGTCATCGATGACGACGGCCGCGGCTTGGCGGCGGCATCCAGCCCGGCAGACCCCGCCGATGGCATGGCAGACCGGGCCGATGGTGCCAGAGCGGACGGCGGCCACCACGGGCTCAGTATCATGCGCGAGCGGATCGCCTCACTGGGCGGCGCGCTCGAAGTCATTGCCAGGCCGGGGGGCGGCACCCGCGTCCGGCTGGCATTCCCGCCCAAGCGCCTGCCAACAGAGCCCGACCAAGGAGCGCGACCCTGAGCACAAGCATCCTGTTGATCGACGACCACCCGCTGTTCCGCAAGGGGGTCGCGCAGCTGTTCTCCGCCGAGGCCGACATGCAGGTGGTGGGCGAGGCCTCGGACGGCCCCGCTGGCATCGAACTGGCGCAGCGGCTGCAGCCCGACATCATCCTGCTCGACCTCAACATGCGCGGCATGGGCGGCACCGAGACGCTGCAAGCGCTGAAGGCGGCCGGCGTGCGGTCGCGCTGCATCATGCTCACGGTGTCGGGCGAGGAGCGCGACGTCATCGCCGCGATCCGCCTCGGCGCCGACGGTTACCTGCTCAAGGACATGGAACCGGAGGATCTGGTGGCGCGGGTGCGTCAGGCGGTTCAGGGCAGCGTGGTACTCGACGGCATGGTCGCGGGTATCCTCACCCAGGCGCTCAACGCCCCGCAACCGCCGGCCCTGACCTCGCTGACCGGGCGCGAGACGGAGATCCTCGCGCAACTGGCCGAGGGCCTTAGCAACAAGGAGATCGCGCGCCAACTCGGCATCTCGGACGCCACGGTGAAAGTGCACATCAAGCACCTGCTGCGCAAGCTCAACATGAAGAGCCGGCTCGAAGCCGCGGTCTGGGCGCTGCACAACCTTTGAGCCGGCGTCGCGCCCGTCTCTCGGCAGCCCCACCTCGACGCCGGCGGTCTGCCTCAACCGCCCTGCAGCGTGGCATGGGCGCGCCGGTAACGCGCCCACAGGTAGGCGTCCATCACCATGATGGCGTAGACAAAGAAGCCGCCGGCGTGGCGGCCGACGAAGGAGTGCTCCGGCGTGGTCAGGCGATACGTCACCACCGCCAGCGTCAGCGCGAAGAACAGCATCACCCAGGCCCGCACCAGCATGCCGTTGAGCACCTGACCCATGCCCGGCAGCACGATGGCCACCGCCAGCACCAGCAGTGGATGAGGCACCCGCGCCCGCCCGCTGGCCATGCGCGCCGCCCTCAGACGCGCTCGCCCAGCGGCGCGCGCGCCGCTGCGGCGACGCCGGCCGCGGTGTCGAGCCAGTACGCCAGCCAGTCCGGCGACAGGCGCTCGACCTGCGGCAGCAGGGCGCGCAGCACCAGATAGTGGCCGCGCTCCACCCCGCAGACGCGCACCACCAAGCGCACGCCACGCGGACTCAGCACCACCTCCTTGAGGTCGGGGCTGTCGCCGGCCGCGCCAAGGGCGGTGCGCAAGGCCGCCAGCGGCGGCGCCCAACCGGCCGGACCGACGCGCGCCAGATGGTGCTCGGGCCAGTCGGGCGGCAAGTGGATGCGCTCCGGCAGGCGGTCGATCGCCGAATAGAACTCGATGTTGGCCGGCCGGAACAGGATGTCGACGCTGCCGGCAACCGGCAGTGCCTCGTCGATCGTGATGACCAGCCACAGGGAGGGCACCTTGCGGTAGCCGACGTGGTCGAGCAGCGGCTGCAAGAGGATGCGCCGCCCGCCGTGGGTGCCGCGCAGCAGCGGGTAGTCGCTGCCGGGATGGACTACCTAGACCCCGCCGAACAGCGCCCGGCAATCGTCAAAGATGGCGGCGCGGCGGCCGGCAAAGGCGCGCTGGGCGCGACCCTGCCACCACCACGCGGCGGCCAGCCCGGCGAGGCCTGCGGCCATGCCCGCCACCGACAATCCCGCTGCCATGCCGCCCTCAGTAGCCCTTGGGCCGCGGCCACGGCATGGTGAACTGGTCACCGCGCCGCACGAACTGATAGCGCCGCGTCACGAACCAGACCGAGATCAGGATGTAGAACGCCATGATCGACAGCAGCGAGGCACCGTAACCCAGATAGGTCGCAAAGTAGGTGGCCGCGCACAGCAGCCCGAGCAGGATGCACGGGACCGGGTGGAACGGATGCACATACCCGCGGTTGATGCTGCCCAGCGGCCACAGCCTGCGGAAGCGGATGATGTTGAAGGACATGAAGGTGTAACCCAGCAGCCCGGACAGGATCGAGAAGGTGATGACCTGGTCCAGCAGCCCGGTGAAGGCGAACGACACGGCGATCGGCACGAGGAACAGGATCGAGCGGTAGGGCGTGCGATAGCGCGGGTGCACGGCGCCAAACCATTGCGGCATGTAGCGGTCGCGCGCCATCGAGAACCACGCCCGCGAGGCGTCGTTGATGCAGCCGTTGGCCGACGCCACCGCCGAGAAGATGGTGCCGACGAACAGGATCACCTCCAGTTCGAGGCTGCCGGTCAGGCGCCCGGCGTCGTACAGCGGCGTCACCGCCTGGCCCAGGTACTCCCACGGCATCAGGCCGGCGCAGACGTACCAGGTCAGCGTCGCCGCGATCAGCAGGGTGATCATGCCGCCCATAGTGCCGAGCGGGATCGAACGGCCGGGCGAACGCACCTCTTCGGCGGCCTGGCAGGTGCCCTCGATGCCGAGGTAGTACCACATGCCGAACTGCAGCGCCGCCAGCACGCCGATCCAGCCGTAGGGCAGTTCGGTGAGCAGCTCGCTGTGGCGCAGGATCGGCTCGGCACCGCCAAAGCCGGCGACATGGAAGGCCAGCAGCAGAATGGCGACGAAGGCGAACGCGGTGATGACGAAGTTCACCGTGAGCGTCATGAACACGCCGCGGTAGTTGAGCCACGCCAGCACCGCGATGGTCAGCACCACGAACGGCCGGGTGTCGACCTCCGCCCCGTAGCGCCCGGCCACCGTCTTGATCAGGTCGCCCACCACCAGCGCATCGGCCGCCTCCAGCATGGTGTAGGCCATGACCAGATAGAGCCCGACATTGAACGCCATCAATGGCCCGATGATGTGCTTGGCTTGGGTGTACTGCCCGCCGGCCGCAGCCACGGTCGAGGTCACCTCCGAGTCGATCATCGCCACGCAGGTGTAGAGCAGGCCGATGATCCAGCAGGCGATCAGCGAGCCATACGCCCCGCCCTTGCCCACCGAGAAGTTCCAACCCATGTATTCGCCGACCAGCACGATGCCGACGCCGAGCGCCCAGACGTGGATCGGGCCGAGCACCTTGAGCAGGGCGTTTTTTTGCGGCGCGGCGGCCGCCATGCTTGCAGCAGTCATGTCGGCCCCCTCACTCGTCTTCGCCTTCGCGCGAACTCAACAGAAAGTCCTCGCCATATTGGGAGCTGGTGAAACGCGCATCGGCCAGCATCCAGCCGAGAAGCACGATCGAAACCAGCCATGCGGCATATTCCAGAGCAGTCCAGACATCCATGTCAGTCTCCCTTGGCGGCGCCAAAGCGCTCGCGGATCACCTCGCGGTACTCCCGCTCGGACGTGCGCAGCACAAAGATGAAGTAGCCGGCGATCACGGCGATAGTCAACAGCAGGCTGACCGGCTCGATGGTGTAGTCGAAGCGGTGGGTGATCATCGGGGCCGCAGTCTCGACATCGACGCCGAGCTTTTGCCACTGCTCGACCATGGCCGGCGTCTGGTTCAGCGACTCCCAGGTCGCAGCGGGCTTGTCGGCCACTTCGGCGGGGGCTTCGGCAGCTTCCTTGAATAGCAGCGGCGCCATCAGGCTGGCGTAGACCAGCACCAGCACCACCAGGCTGTCGAAGAACTGGCCGGCACCACTCTGTACCGGCGGTTGGTAGGGCTTGCTCATCAGGGCGCTCCCGGGTCGGTGTCGACGTGCGCCGGCCGCAGCGACAGGTCGCGCAGGCGCTGGCGGTTGAGGTCGAGGTTGTGCAGGTCCTGACCGTAGATGTGGTCACGGTCCTCGCGGTAGTGGCTGAGCATGGCCAGCACCGAGCTGGTATTGAACAGCAACAGCAGGGCGCCGCTGACCGCCAGCACGATACCGATCGGTGACTGCAGGAAGCCGTGCGGCACCACGGCGTAGGTGTAGATCAGGGTCGCCCAGAGCACCGCCAGAATGGTCAGTGCGCTCCAGCGGTCGCGGGCATGCATGGCTTCGGCCCGCGCGGCTAGTGCCGGGTCGAGACCCTTGGTCTTGTTTCTGTCCATCTGTTCCCCCTCCTGTGGTTTTTTGTCTGCGATGGATCGAATGTGGTGTCAGGTGGTCTGGGCATGCCCTCCTTGGTGGATGATCCGAAGCTTACGCAGCACCGGGACCGGACGGCGCGAACGGCAAACCTGCACCGGTCTGGTGCAATAAGCGTCGTCGAACAGTACTGGTACCCGCATGTGATTGGAAATCTTCTAGCGTCCTGGCACCCAATTGGTGCCGGCCAGCGGAATGCCCGACATGGCGGCGGCCTCCACCGTGAGCGCCACCAGGTCTTCGCGTTCGAGGTGGTGCACGTTCTGCTTGCCGCAAGCGCGCGCGATGGTGGTCAGTTCCATGTTCAGGGTCTTGAGGTAGTTGCGCACGCGGCGCGCCCCCACCTCGGGCTGCAGGCGCTGCTCGAGCTCGGCGTCCTGCGTGGTCACGCCGACCGGGCACTTGCCGGTGTGGCAGTGGTGGCAGAAGCCGGGCGCGGTGCCCAGCGCGTCGTAGGCCTCGAGCGCCGAGTGGTGCTGGCCGTCGCGCACCCAGGTCTCGGAGTTGCAGCCGAGCGCGAACAGCACGCCCTGACCGATGGCCACCGCATCGGCGCCCATCGCCAGCGCCTTGGCCACATCGGCGCCAGTGCGGATGCCGCCGGAGACGATCAGCTGCACGGTGCCCTTCATGTCGAGGTCTTCGAGCGCGTCCACCGCCTGCCGCACGGCGGCCAGTGTCGGGATGCCGACATGCTCGATGAAGCAGGTCTGGGTGGCGGCGGTGCCGCCCTGCATGCCGTCGACCACCACCACGTCAGCACCGGAATGCACCGCCAGCTTGACGTCGTTGAACACCCGGGTGGCACCGACCTTGACGTAGATCGGCTTCTCCCAGTCGGTCATCTCGCGCAGTTCCTGGATCTTGATGGCCAGATCATCCGGACCGGTCCAGTCGGGGTGGCGGCAGGCCGAGCGCTGGTCGACGCCTTCCGGCAGGGTGCGCATCCGCGCCACCCGCGGGTTCACCTTCTGGCCGAGCAGCATGCCGCCGCCGCCAGGCTTGGCGCCCTGGCCGATCACCACCTCGATGGCGTCGGCCTTGCGCAGGTCATCCGGGTCGAAGCCGTAGCGCGACGGCAGGCACTGGTAGACCAGCGTCCTGGAGGAGCCGCGCTCCTCCTGCGTCATGCCGCCGTCGCCGGTGGTGGTGCTGGTGCCCATCTCGCTGGCGGCACGGCCCAGCGCTTCCTTGACGTTGGCCGACAGCGCGCCAAAGCTCATGCCGGCGATGGTGATGGGGATGTCGAGCTCGATCGGCTTTTTGGCGTAGCGCGTGCCGAGGAGGGTCTTGGTCGTGCACTTCTCGCGGTAGCCCTCGAGCGGGTAGCGCGACATCGAACCGGCGAGGAACAGCAGGTCGTCGAAATGCGGCACGTGGCGCTTGGCACCCAGACCGCGGATCTCGTAGAGGCCGTGCGCGGCGGCGTTTTGGATGTAGTCGATGATGCGCCGGTCGAAGCTGGCCGATTCCTCGGTCGAGCGGCGCTTGATGTGAACCGGTTTCATGTCCATGGCGATGCTCCCTGCCGCTGCGCGGCTCAGTACTCCTGATTGGCGTCGGCGTTCCAGTGGTACAGGCTGCGCGCCGAGGCGATGCGCTTGAATGCCTTGGGGTCGTGGTCGAGCCCGGCCGCACGCAGCAGTTCGGCCACCGTGGCGTAGTCGGCGTCGGTCATCGGCTCGAAGCGGGCATCGGCGCCGAGCGACTTGGGCTCGCCGCGGAGGTAGATCACCGCCTCGTAGAGCGAATCGCCCAGCGCGTCGCCGGCGTCGCCGCAGACCACCATGCGGCCGGCCTGCGCCATGAAGGCCGAGAAACTGCCGACCGATCCGCCGACCACGATGTCGCCGCCCTTGAGCGAGATGCCGCAGCGCAGGCCGGCGTCACCGTCGATCACCAGCAGGCCGCCGTGCGCGGTCGCACCGGCGCCATTCGAGGCGAAGCCCTTGACGTGCACCTTGCCGCTCATCATGTTCTCGGCCACGCCGGTGCCGACGCTGCCGTGCACGATCACGCTGGCCTTCTTGTTCATGCCGGCGGCGTAATAGCCGGCATGGCCGTGGATCTCCACCGTCACCGGCTGGTCGAGCCCGACGGCGATGTTGTGCGCGCCATCCGGGTTGAGCAGGTCGAAATGGCGCTGGTCGCCGTCGGCCAGTTGGCGGTGCAGGTAGGTATTCACGTCGCGCAGCGCGATCTTCGCCAGGTCGAAGGTGACGCGCTCCGCCGTCAGGTTTTCTGCCATCACGCGTTCCATACGTACATCTCCTCGGGCGCCGGTTCGAATACGGTGGCGTGCTTGACGCCCGGCAGGTGCGCCAACGAGCGGAATTCGCTGGCGATGGCGACGTAGTCGTCGGTCTCGGCGACCACTGCCGGCTTGCAGGCGAAGGGGTCGCGGATCAGCGCAAGCTTGTCTGGCGTGCCCATGAGGAAGGTAAAGAAGCCGTCGAGCTCCTCGAAGCCCTTCTGCAGTGCGGTCTCGAGGTCGTCACCCTCGCGCAGGCGCCATTCCAGAAAGCGGCAGGCCGCCTCGGTGTCGTTGTCGGTGTCGAAGTGGATGCCGCGTGGTTCGAGCATGCGCCGCAGGCTGTTGGGGTTCGACAGCGAGCCGTTGTGCACCAGGCAGAAGTCCTCGCCGGCGGTGAACGGGTGGGCGCGGTCGGGCGTGACCGCCGACTCGGTGGCCATGCGCGTGTGGCCGACCAGATGCGAACCGGTGAGCGAGGCAAAGTCGTAACGCTGCGCCACCTGCGCCGGCGTGCCGATGTCCTTGTAGAGGTCGATGGTCTGCCCGGTCGACAACACGTGCAGGCGCGGGTGGTTCTCGTGCAGCCATTGCTTGACGAGGTCGGGCGACACATCAAAGGTGAGCACGGCATGGTTGTGCTTGACCTCGATCTGCGAGTCCACGCTCAGATGTTCTTTCAGCGCGTGGGTCAGACCGTGCCAGTTGAAGTCGGCACCGTCCTCGGTCAAGCCCGAATACAGGCTGAGCTTGCGCGCCGTTCCGGGCAGCGGGTCGGCAAACACCGCGAGGCCGGCCGAGTCGGGGCCGCGCTCGGTCATGCCGATCAGCATCGGCACCATCAGTTCGCCGAGTTGCTGCCGCAGCGCCGGCGTCTTGACCAGCAAGCCAACGATTCCACACATGGCTGTTCTCCGTTCGCGTGATCAGAAGAACTGGAGGTAGTTGTCCACCTCCCAGTCCGACACATGGCGCATGTACTCCACCCACTCCATGCGCTTGAGTTCGAGGAAGTCGGCGGCCAGCGGGCCCAGTGCGCCCTGCACCACAGGGTCCTTCTCGAAGGCGTCCAGCGCCTCCTTGAGGTTCTGCGGCAGCACCCTGATGCCGCGACGACGCAGTTGCGCCGGCGTCATGTCGTAGAGGCTGTCGGTCACCGGGTCGCCCGGCTCGAGACCGCGCTCGATGCCGTCGAGGCCGGCGGCGATCACCGCGGCGGTGGCGAGGTAGGGGTTGGCCGAGCCGTCGGGCAGGCGCAGTTCGATGCGGCCGCCGGGGCCGCGGATCATGCCGGAGCGGTTGTTGTTGCCGTAGCAGATGTAGGCCGGCGCCCAGGTCGCGCCGGTGAGCGAACGGCCCACCACCAGACGCTTGTAGCTGTTCACCGTCGGGCAGCACACCGCGGCGAGCGCCGGCGCGTGCGCCAGCAGACCGGCGACGAACTGGTAGGCCAGCGGCGACAGGTCGAGGCCGCGCGCGTCGGCCTTGTCCTCGAACAGGTTGCGCTTGCCGTCGCCGATGCTCATGTGCATGTGCAGGCCGTTGCCCGGCCGGTTGCTGAACGGCTTGGGCATGAACGAGCAGATCAGGCCGAGGTCGTTGGCGATCTCCGCCGCACCCATCTTGAAGAAGGTGTAGTGGTCGCAGGAGGTGAGCGCGTCGGTGTAGGTGTAGTTGATCTCGAACTGGCCGTTGGCGTCCTCGTGGTCGATCTGGTAGACGTCGATGCCGACCGCGCGCAGCGCATCGGCGAGCCGCTCGAGGAACACGCGCGACCTCGACAGCCCCTTGTAGTCGTAGCAGGGCTTGGCCAGCGCATCGGAGGCGTCGCTCGGCAGCAGCCGGCCCTCGACCCGCCGCAGCAGCGAGAACTCGGGTTCCATGCCGGTGTAGAAGGTCCAGCCCTTGGCGGCCATGCGCGCCAGTTGCTGCTTGAGGATCACCCGCGAGCAATACGGCCAGGGCTTGCCGTGCACGTGGCCGTCGCTGGCCATGCGCGCGAAGCCCGGCTGCCAGGGCACCACGCTCAGCGTCGACGGGTCGCCCACCGCCATGTAATCGCCGTCGGCATTCGGCTGCATGCCCATGCCGCTGAGCGCGAAACCGGCAAAGCCGGCGCCGTCGCTGATCACCGTGTCGTAGTGCTCGGCCGGCACCGCCTTGGCCTTGGCCGTGCCATGGATGTCAACGAACTGCGCGAGGACGTATCGGACACCGTTGTCCTTGAGGAACTTCTTCGCGTCGGACGATTTCATTGCCTGCCTCCCCCTTTTTGGCCCCGCCAGCGGCAGGGTGTTCTTGTCTTCCTGCGTTCGCGGGCGGGCTGCTCAGAGGCGCACGCCTGCCAGCAGGTCGTGGCCGACCGGCCCACCGCCCAGGTCCTGCGCCACCTCGCACAGCGTCTCCCACAGGTAGCCGCCGTAGGTGCCATCGCACCAGACGCGGTAGACCACGCCAGCCGGCGACATCACCGCCGCGACGGTCACGCCAACGCCGACCATCGAGGTCAGCGCCAGCGCGCCGCCCACCGCATCGAGCCCTGCCACATCCACCGCGCAGGTCTGGCGGAACAGGTCCACCGCCTGCGGCCCGGCCACCACCAGCGCGGCGTCGAAGCGCGGCACCGGGTAGACGTCGGGCGCGTCCGGCAGCGCCACGACCCTGGCCGCGACGGCGCCGCCGGCGGCGTCCTCGATCAGGTATTCGGTCAATCCCAGCCGCGCCACCAGCGCGCCGTCGTTGCGGCACCAGCTGTTCGGCCGCGCCGGCGTGGCAAGGCCAAGCCCGGCCAGCGCCGCTGCGGCGCCCGGCCCCTTGAGGCCGGCACGACGGCGGTGCGTGAGGTCGCCGATGGCCACCGCATCGAGGTGGGCGGGACGCTCGCCGTCGAGCACCGCTGCGCAGGGCATGTCGTCCAGCTTGGCCCAGCGCGCCACCCGCGCCGTGAGGACGTCCGACAAGGGGCTGATACGCAGGGGCGTGCTCATGCGGGCTCCTTCTGGCGCAGGTCCTGCGGGTCGAAGAACGGCGTCTCGCAAACCTCGGCCGCCACCAGGCTGCCGTCGGTAACGCGGATGTCGAAGCGGCTGCCGGGCGACGCCATCTCCGGCGGCAGGAACGCCAATCCGATGTGGTGCCCCAGATTGGGGCTCCAGTAGATGCTGGTGACGCGGCCGGCGATCTCGCCGCCGGCGATCACCAGGTGGCACTCCTGCGGCACCTGGCCGCTGTAGCCGGCGGGCAGGCGGAAGCCGGCGAGCTTGCGTTTGAGCGGCATGGCCTTGATGATCTGCAGCGAGCGCTGGCCGACAAAGAAGGGCTTGTCGAGCTTGACCGCCCAGTCCATGCCCACCTCGAACGGATGCGTCAGGCCGTCGGTGTCCTGACTGACGATCAGATGGCCCTTTTCCAGCCGCAGCAGACGCTGCGCCTCGACCCCAAACGGGCCGATGCCGTGCGCGGCGCCGGCCTGCATCAGCGCATCCCACAGCGCCGGACCATGCTCGGCGGGCACGTGGATCTCGTAGCCCCACTCGCCGACAAAGCCGACCCGCATCATGCGCGCCGGGATGCCGGCAATGTGGCCGACCCGCACCGCAAGGTAGGGGAAGGCGGCCGGCGACAGGTCGACGTCGCACAGCGGGGCGAGCACCTTGCGGCAGTCGGGGCCGGCGAGGTTGACCGACGAATAGGCGCCGGTGAGGTTGACGATGCCGCACTGCAGGCGCCACTCGGCATTCAGCCGCGACAGTTCGCGGTAGACCGTGGCCGAGCCCGAGGTGGTGGTGGTGAAGTAGTAGACGTCGGGCTGCAGGCGCGCGATGACGCCTTCGTCGGTGAGCACGCCGCTCTCGTCGCACATGATGCCGTAGCGGGTGGCGCCGACCTTGAGGAGGTCGATGCGCGCGGTGTACACGCGGTTGAGGAACTCCGCCGCCTGCGGCCCGCGCACTTCGATCTTGCCGAG
>VEQZ01000068.1 GCA_018882975.1 Rhodocyclaceae bacterium
GTATTGAGATTGATGTCGGCGACGCCATAGACGGAGCCGCCACGACCCCCGTCGCCACCGTCCGGCCCGCCCTTTGGCAGGAATTTCTCGCGGCGGAAGCTGGCCGAGCCGTTGCCGCCGTCGCCGGCGCGGACCTCGATGGTGGCTTCGTCGATGAACTTCATGGTCGGCCGTGCGGGCGGGGGAGTGGAGGAGAGGAGGGCGGGCTGGCGTGGCCGCACGCGGCCACCAACAAAAAAGCCCTACCGGCAGGATAGGGCTTTTGTGCCGGAGCGGAAGTCGTTCAGGCGGGGATGACGTTCACGGTGCGGCGTTGCTTCTCGCCCTTGACGGTGAAGGCGACGCGGCCCTCGGTCAACGCGAACAGTGTGTGGTCCTTGCCCATGCCGACGTTCTCGCCGGGGTGGAACTCGGTGCCACGTTGACGCACGATGATGTTGCCCGGGACCACGGCTTGGCCGCCGTAGACCTTGACGCCGAGGCGTTTGCTTTCCGAGTCGCGGCCGTTGCGTGAACTGCCGCCTGCCTTTTTGTGTGCCATTGTCTGTTCTCCTTACTGGGCCGAGATGCTGTCGATCAGCAACCCGAAATGCTTTCGATTTGAATCTCGGTATAGTTCTGACGGTGACCCATGCGCTTCTGGTAGTGCTTGCGGCGGCGCATCTTGAAGATGCGGATCTTGTCGCCGCGGCCATGTGCCACGACCGTGGCCTTGACCGACGCGCCGGCCAGCAAGGGTGAACCTACCGAGACGTTGTCACCGTCGGCGATCATCAGCACCTCGTCCAAAGACACCGTGCTGCCTTCTTCGGCCTCGAGCGTCTCCACGCGCAACTTGGCGCCCGGCTCGACGCGGTACTGCTTGCCACCGGTCTTGATCACTGCATACATGTTCAGGCTCCTTTTTCGGGCTCTTTTCTCGGACTGTACGCGCGGGGCGCGGGTGCAGGTCCGGCAAACCAGCAATGATACCAAGGCTCGGGTGGCCCTGTCCAACAGTGTTTGAGCCCATCGGTGTCTGGTCGGCGTTTGAGCCCGGTCAGTATGAAGCCCGATCCGTATCCGGGTCTGATCGCGGCATGGTCATTCCAGCGAGGTTTGAGCCCGAGGAGAGCGGGAAGCCCCCCGGCCCAGCCCTGGCAGGCATCATGGGGACTCGGTGGCAAGCGGATCCGGACGCCGCCGCTGGTTCCGGCAGCGCGAGGGTTCGGCCTGCTAGACTCGGCGCCTTTGCAACGGCCCCGGGATCGGCAGGACACGGCGTGGCGCTTCCCCTCATCCAGCAGCATCTGGCAACCGACATGGCGGCGGTCGACCGCGTCATCCGCGAGCGCCTGCATTCCGAGGTGGCGCTGGTCAGCCAGGTCGCCGATTACATCATCTCGGCCGGCGGCAAACGTCTGCGACCGGCGCTGGTGGTGCTCGCCAGTCGCGCGCATGGCGTGACCGACGCGCGCGCGCACGAGCTCGCAGCCATCATCGAGTTCATCCACACCGCCACCCTGCTGCACGACGACGTGGTCGACGAGTCGGCGCTGCGGCGTGGCCGCGAGACCGCCAACGCTGCCTTTGGCAATGCGCCGGCGGTGCTGGTCGGCGACTTCCTCTACAGCCGGGCC
This sequence comes from Rhodocyclaceae bacterium, assembly GCA_018882975.1. Lineage (GTDB taxonomy): Bacteria > Pseudomonadota > Gammaproteobacteria > Burkholderiales > UBA3065 > UBA3065. Next base: position 1,620 of record VEQZ01000068.1, read on the forward strand.
TTTCAGATGATGGTCGGCATCGGCAGCATGCGCGTGATGGAAGTGCTGGCCGACGCCACCAACATCATTGCCGAGGGCGAAGTGCTGCAGCTGATGAACTGCAACGACCCGGACATCGACGAGGCGGCCTACCTGCAGGTGATCCGCTACAAGACTGCCAAGCTGTTCGAGGCCTCGACGCGGCTGGGCGCCGTGCTGGGCGGCGCGGGCGAGGTGCGCGAGGCGGCGATGGCCGCCTACGGCATGCATTTGGGTACTGCCTTTCAGTTGGTCGATGACATCCTCGACTACTCCGGCGATCCCGCCAGCACCGGCAAGAACGTTGGCGACGACCTCGCCGAGGGCAAGCCGACCCTGCCGTTGATCCACGCCATTCGCCACGGCAACGTGGCTGAAGCCGCACTGGTGCGCAGCGCCATCGAGCAGGGCGGCTGCGCCGACATCGACGCGGTGCTCGCCGCCATCCGCCGCACTGGCGCGCTGGACTACGCGCGCAGCGTGGCCGAGGCCGAGCTTGGTCTGGCCCGGGCGGCGCTGGAGACACTGGAGCCTTCACCCGACCGCGACGTTCTGCTATCCTTGACCGTCTTTGCAGCCGATCGGGACCGCTAGGGGTTCGCATCGGCAGATCTGGTCGGATTCCGGTTCAATCGGGGTGTAGCTCAGCCTGGTAGAGTACTGCGTTCGGGACGCAGGAGTCGGAGGTTCGAATCCTCTCACCCCGACCAATCACTCCCTTGTTTCGCCGCGGTCCCGTCACTCCCCGGGGGTGCCATGTTCAAATTGCTTCTGCTCATTGCGCTGGTCGGCGGTGGCCTGTGGTGGCTCGCGCGCGGCGGCCGTCTGCCGGGTGGCGAGCGCCGCCCAGACGCCGGCCCGCAAAGCCCGCGCGGCCCCGCCGCAGAGGCCATGGTGCGCTGCGAGTACTGCAACACTCACGTGCCGCAGTCGGCAGCGGTGTTCGCCGGCAAGCACGGTTTCTGCTGCGAGGAGCACCGCGCCGCGGCAGGCTACTGATGGCCCTCGACCGCTGATGGCCATCGACCGTGCCGGCTGGCTGCGCGGCGTCCGCCGCCAGCCCTCGCCGAACGTCGATGCGCGGCCGCCGCTTCCGGTCGAGCTGCTGGTGGTCCACAACATCAGCTTGCCGCCCGGCGAGTTTGGCAGCGGCGACATCTTCGCCCTGTTCGGCAACCGCCTCGACCCGGCGCGTCACCCCTTCTACCGCCAGCTCGAGGGCCTGCGCGTGTCGGCGCACTTCGTGGTGGAGCGCTGCGGCCGCATCACCCAGTGTGTCTCCGTGTTCGAACGCGCCTGGCACGCTGGCGTGTCGTGCTGGCAGGGCCGCGAGCGCTGCAACGACTTCTCGGTCGGCATCGAGCTCGAGGGCAGCGACGACCGCGACTTCACCGAAGCCCAGTACGCCGCGCTAGCCGGCCTTGCGGCGCAACTGGTGGCGGCGCTGCCGCTGCGCGCCGCCGCCGGCCACAGCGACATCGCGCCCGGGCGCAAGACCGACCCCGGCCCGCACTTCGACTGGTCGCGGCTCGCCCTTCCACGGCGCCCCGCCTGAGGCGGGCGAGGCCTGCCAGCGCGGGCCGTTTGATGCTGCACATCATGCTTTTTGATCTTGCACAAGGTGCCCACAGCCAGGCCACAGCCTGGCCCTGCCGGGCGCGAAAAAAGACCTTGCGCGGCGACCGGTGAACCCCTAGCATTGGTGCTCAGGCTGCCCTCCCGACACAATATATAGTGGTTTTCCGGGTTTGGGCTGCCGCTTTTCAAGCCGCCGAAAGTCACGCCGGCCGGGCTTGGAGCAGCGCCACAACAGCGCCGTCGCGGCGCTTCAAACGGGGGAAAAGAGCATGCAGTTGACCAGCACCGAAGCCGTCCCGGCAAACGACCTTCGCCAACCCGCCTTGCCGGTGACGAGCGACTTTGCCGCCGACCCGCGCTTTGCCGACTACAAGGTCATCCGCCGCAATGGCGCCGTGGTGCCGTTCGAGCCCTCCAAGATCGCCGTGGCGATGACCAAGGCCTTCATCGCCGTCGATGGCGCCCAGGGCGCGGTGTCGGCCCGGGTGCGCGAGCGCGTCGCCGCCCTCACCGAACAGGTGGTGGCCGCCTTGATGCGGCGCAAGCCCGAAGGCGGTGCCATCCACATCGAGGACATCCAGGACCAGGTCGAACTCTCGATGATGCGTGGCGGCGAACACCATGTCGCGCGCGCCTACGTGCTCTATCGCGAGGAGCGCGCCAAGGAGCGTGCCCAGGAGCGCGCCCAGCAGGCGGCCGGGTCTGATGAACAGGCGCGGGCCGGCCTGCACGTCACCGAGCAGGGCGTGCGCAAGCCGCTCGACCTGACGCGCCTCGAGGCGCTGGTGCGCGCCTCGTGCGAGGGTCTGGGCGACCAGGTCGACCCGCAGGCCGTCATCAAGGCGGCGCTGCGCGACCTCTACGACGGTATCCCGGCCGAAGAGGTGGCCAAGTCGCTGGTGCTGGCTGCGCGCACCCTGATCGAGCAGGACCCGGCCTACAGTCAGGTCACCGCGCGCCTGCTGCTCGACCAGATCCGCAGGGAGATCCTCGGCGAGTCCGCCACCCAGGCCGACATGCGCACGCGCTATGCGGAGTACTTCCCGGGCTTCATCAGGCTCGGCATCGAGGCCGAATTGCTCGACCCGCGCATGGGCCAGTTCGACCTCGTCCGGCTCGCCGCGGCACTGCAGGCCGAACGCGACCTGCAGTTTCACTACCTCGGGCTGCAGACCCTCTATGACCGTTACTTCCTGCACGCGGAAGACCGTCGCATCGAGTTGCCACAGGCTTTCTTCATGCGCGTGGCGATGGGCCTGGCGCTCAACGAGATCGACCGCGAGGCGCGCGCCATCGAGTTCTACAACGTGCTGTCGACCTTCCAATTCATGTCGTCGACGCCGACCCTGTTCAATTCCGGCTCGCTGCGCAGCCAGCTCTCCAGCTGCTACCTGACTACCGTCGATGACGACCTCGACGGCATCTACGAGGCGATCAAGGAGAACGCGCTGCTGTCCAAGTTCGCCGGCGGCTTGGGCAACGACTGGACCAATGTGCGCGCGCTCGGCTCCTACATCAAGGGCACCAACGGCAAGTCGCAGGGCGTGGTGCCCTTTCTCAAGGTGGTCAACGACACCGCCGTGGCGGTGAACCAGGGCGGCAAGCGCAAGGGCGCGGTCTGCGCCTATCTGGAGACCTGGCACCTCGACATCGAGGAGTTCCTCGAGCTGCGCAAGAACACCGGCGACGACCGCCGCCGCACCCACGACATGAACACCGCCAACTGGGTCCCCGACCTGTTCATGAAGCGGGTGATCGAAGGCGGCGAGTGGACACTGTTCTCGCCCTCGGACTGCCCCGACCTGCACGACCTCTGCGGCAAGGCTTTCGAGAAGGCCTACACCGCCTACGAGGCCCGCGCCGCCCGGGGCGAACTCAAGCTGTTCCGCAAGCTGCCGGCGCTGACGCTGTGGCGCAAGATGTTGACCATGCTGTTCGAGACCGGCCACCCTTGGATCACTTTCAAGGACCCTTCCAACATCCGCAGCCCGCAGCAGCACATCGGTGTGGTGCATTCGTCCAATCTGTGCACCGAGATCACGCTCAACACCAACGAGGGCGAGATCGCCGTGTGCAACCTCGGCTCGGTCAACCTCGCCAAGCACATGGTGCAGGGTGCAGACGGCGCCTGGACGCTCGACACCGACAAGGTGCAGCGTACCGTCAAGGTGGCGATGCGCATGCTCGACAACGTCATCGACATCAACTACTACGCGGTCAAGAAGGCGCGTGACTCCAACTTGCGCCACCGTCCGGTGGGTCTGGGCATCATGGGCTTCCAGGACTGCCTGCACCGCATGCGCGTGCCTTACGCCAGCAAGGACGCGGTCGAGTTCGCCGACCGCAGCATGGAGGCGGTGTGCTACCACGCCTACTGGGCATCGACCGAACTCTCGCAGGAGCGCGGCCGCTATTCGAGCTTCGAGGGCAGCCTGTGGGACCGCGGCATCCTGCCGCAGGACTCGCTCAAGCTGCTGGCCGACGAGCGCGGCGGGCACGTGGAAGTGGATGGCTCGTCCACCCTCGATTGGGATGCCCTGCGCCAGCGCATCAAGCAATACGGCATGCGCAACAGCAACTGTGTGGCCATCGCGCCGACTGCCACCATCTCCAATATCGTCGGCGTGTCGGCCAGCATCGAGCCCAATTACAAGAACCTCTACGTCAAGAGCAATCTGTCGGGCGAGTTCACCGTGGTCAACGATCAGTTGGTCAACGACCTTAAGGCGCGCGGCCTGTGGGACGAAGTGATGGTCGCCGACCTCAAGTACTTCGACGGCTCGCTGGCCCGCATCGACCGCATCCCGGCCGACCTGCGCGCGCTCTATGCCACCAGTTTCGAGGTCGACCCGTCGTGGCTGGTCGAGGCCGCATCCCGCCGTCAGAAGTGGATCGACCAGGCGCAGAGCCTCAACCTCTACATCGCCCAGCCCTCCGGTAAGAAGCTCGACGAAACCTACAAGCTGGCCTGGCTGCGTGGCCTCAAGACCACCTACTACCTGCGCACCATGGGTGCCACCAGCGCCGAGAAGTCGACTGGCCGCGGTGGTGAGCTCAACGCCGTGCCGGTGGCCGGTGGCGAGGTGGCGGCGGCCGAGGCCAAGTTCTGCTCGATCGATAACCCCGAGTGCGAGGCCTGCCAGTAAGGCGGGGCCCGGAACAGACCAGAGAGATCGCCATGCTGAGTTTTGAAGACGACACCCCCTTTGCCGCGCCGCAAGCGCAGCCGCGCATGCCGCAGCCGGCCCTCGCCAGTGCCGGTTTTGCCGACCCCTTCGCCGGTGCCACGCCGGTGCGCAGCGACCTCGGCCAAGCGCCGGCCGGCGACGCTGAGGCCGAGGCCGCCCGCCGCGTCAACGCCGCCGACAAGCGCGTGATCAACGGCAGCACCGACGTCAACCAGTTGGTGCCGTTCAAGTACAAGTGGGCGTGGGAGAAGTACCTCGCCGGCTGCGCCAACCACTGGATGCCGCAAGAGGTGCAGATGTCGCGCGACATCGCGCTGTGGAAGGACCCGAATGGCCTGACCGAGGACGAGCGCCTCATCGTCAAGCGCAATCTGGGTTTCTTTGTGACGGCCGATTCGCTCGCCGCCAACAACATCGTGCTCGGCACCTACCGCCACATCACCGCGCCGGAGTGCCGTCAGTTCCTGCTGCGCCAAGCCTTTGAAGAGGCGATTCACACGCATGCCTATCAGTACATCGTCGAGAGCCTGGGTCTGGACGAGGGCGAGATCTTCAACGCCTACCACGAGGTCGCCAGCATCCGCGACAAGGACGAATTCCTCATCCCCTTCATCGAGACGCTGACCGACCCCGAATTCACCACCGGCACGCTCGAGAATGATCAGAAGCTGCTGAAGAGCCTGATCGTCTTCAGCTGCATCATGGAAGGCATCTTCTTTTACGTCGGCTTTGTGCAGATCCTCGCGCTGGGCCGGCAGAACAAGATGACCGGCGCTGCCGAGCAGTACCAGTACATCCTTCGCGACGAGTCGATGCACTGCAATTTCGGCGTCGATCTGGTCAACACCATCAAGCTCGAGAACCCGCACCTGTGGACGCCGGAGTTCCGTCAGGAGCTGGTCGCGTTGTTCAAGAAGGCGGTGGACCTGGAGTACGCCTACGCCGAGGCGACCATGCCGCGCGGTGTGCTCGGCCTTAACGCGCCGATGTTCAAGGAGTACCTGCGCTTCATCTGCAACCGCCGCTGCCGCCAGATCGGTCTCGACGAGCTCTTCCCCGGCGCGGAGAACCCGTTCCCATGGATGAGCGAGATGATCGACCTGAAGAAGGAGAAGAACTTCTTCGAGACGCGCGTCACCGAGTACCAAACTGGCGGAACGCTCACCTGGTGAGTCAAAGGCGAGGGCGCCCGCCCTCAACGGGCGGGTGTGCTGGCAGGGCGGGCGTGCTGGACCCGGCCGCCCCGCTCGGCTCAAGGCTGGCTTTGAGAAGAGCGAGTCCTTGCTGGGACAGCGTTACCCGCGTGCTACCAGCCGTCCGACCGTCCGAGGATACCCCGCACCTGAATTTGTTGAGCGATCAGGTTTCGCGGCGGATCGCCGGTTGCCAGGTCACATCGGGCACGCTGGCCATGCGGTTGAGGCAGCGGCTGACAATGAACAGCAGGTCGGAGAGCCGGTTGAGGTAGAGGCGCGGATTGTCGGTGGTGATGCTGGCATGGTCGAGCGCCACCAGCGAGCGTTCGGCGCGTCGGCACACGGTGCGTGCCACGTGGCAATGCGCTGCGGCGGGCGAGCCGCCCGGCAGCACGAATTCGCGCAGCGGCGGCAGCAAGGCGTTGTAGTTGCCGATGGCCGCGTCCAGCCGTTCCACATGCTCCGGCTTGAGCAGGCTGGAACCGGGGATGGCGAGTTCGCTGCCGAGGTCGAACAGGTCGTTCTGGATCTGTGTCAGGAGGCGGCGGATGTCCTCGGGCAACTCGAGCGTGAGCAGCACGCCGAGCTGGCTGTTGAGCTCATCGACATCGCCCAGCGCATGGATGCGCGGGTCGGTCTTGGGTACGCGGCTGCCGTCGGCGAGGCCGGTCTCGCCGCCGTCGCCAGTTCGGGTGGTGATGTGGGTAAGGCGGTCGCTCATGGGGTGTCTGCCGGTTTGGGTGCGAAAAGTGATCGGGTGTTGAGGGCGCGTGGAAGGGCGGTGAATGGCGTGCCGGTTTGATGAAGGGAGAGGGGCTGCCGCCCGGGGGCTCTGCCGGCGGGCTCAGACCAGTCGCCGCACCGCTTCGAGGTAGGCTTGCACGTCGAAAGGCGTGCCGTGCCGCTGCGTCTTCCACAGTTGCTCGAGCAGGCAGTCGAGCGCGGCGTGGCTGGCCTCGTGCGGGTCACCGAGCTTCTCCGCCAGCGCGGTCCAGGCGGCGCGGATGCCCGGCGGCTGGTCGATGGCCAGTTGCTCTGCGAGCGCCAGATGGAAACTCAGGTGCATGAAGGGGTTGGTTTCGCCATCCTCCGGGTGCCAGGTGCGTGTGACATAGGCGTCCGCGTCCTCGAGCATGGCGTGGTACTCCGGGTGCTCGAGGATGATCGGCAGCAGCGTCGTCTCGGCGCCGTGCAGGCCGCTGCCGGCGCGATACTTGCGCCAGGTCTCGAACATGAAGTTGCGGACGTCGTCGCGTGTGGGCTGGAACATGCGGCTCAGACCTTGTTGCGTGCGGAAGGTTTGCCGGCAGGCGGTTTCGAGGTCTTCTTGAGTGCGCCGGGGACGCTCGCCTCGCCGGGTGGCGGTGTCTTGTGCCGGTAGTCGCAGAGGTCGGCGATCGCGCATTCAAAACACTTTGGCTTGCGTGCCTGACAGGTGTAGCGACCGTGCAGGATCAGCCAGTGGTGGGCATCGACCTTGAACTCGGCCGGGATGTTCTTGAGCAGCGCGAGTTCGACCGCCAGCGGGGTCTTGCCCTTGCCCAAGCCGGTGCGGTTGGCGACGCGGAACACATGTGTATCGACGGCGATGGTCGGTTCGCCAAAGGCGGTGTTCAGCACCACATTGGCGGTCTTGCGGCCGACCCCGGGCAGCGCCTGCAGCGCCTCGCGGTCGCGCGGCACCTGAGCGCCGTGCCGTTCGAGCAGCAGCCTGCAGGTCTCGATGACGTTCTTCGCCTTGCTCCGATACAAACCAATGGTCTGGATGTAGGGGATGAGGCCGTCTACTCCAAGTTCCAGAATCGCCGCCGGCGTGTTGGCAACCGGGTAGAGCTTGCGCGTGGCGGCGTTGACGCTGATGTCGGTGGCCTGCGCCGAGAGGATGACGGCAATGAGCAACTCGAACACCGAGTCGTATTCCAGCTCGGTGGTCGGTGCCGGCATGAGCGTGGCGAGGCGCTGCAGGGCTTCGCGGCGGGTGGCGGGGTTCATGGGTGGACGGATTTGGGTTGGCCGCGCGGGGCTTGTTGAAAGGCGCGGGGGCTGCTGCGGGGGCAGGGCTGCGGGGCGCGGGCGCTCATTGCGGTCGGCCCGGCGAGAGGGTGGCCAACGGCTTGCGCCAGACACGCAGCGCGTGCCAGGCCCGGCGCGTGTAGCACTGCTGCCCCGAGGGTTCGAGGATGCGCACCTCGATGCTCGCGGCGGCAAGCGAGCGGGCAAGGTTTGCAGAGGGCGTTTGCCCGGGCGCATGGCACCAGACGGTGATCTGCGGTGCAGCGGCACCGGCGGGAGACGCGCCATACCGGCGCAGGGGCGTGGCTTGGGGCGAAGCGGTGTCAACAGGGAGTGTGGCGGCGAATGGGTGTGTGCCGAGCAGGCGTACGCCGCAGTCTCGCAGGGTGGGCGCGCTGGCGGCGCCGCCCGACAGCCAGAGCGCGTTGAGCGGGCGCAGGCCGCGCGCTTCGCGCTCGACGTTGAGCGGGTGCTCGTGCAGCAGCATCTGCGCTTCGGTGAGCCAGCGCCGCCACTCGGCGCCGCGCGGGCCCTGCGGCAGGTGCTCGTCGAGCGGGCGGTTGGCGCTGCGCCAGGCCGGGGCGAAGCGCGCCTCGGGCGGCGCGTCGAGGTCGAGCAGACGTTGGGTGTTGCCGGCATGCAGCGTGCCGACCGGCGGCAACTGTGGCAGCACGGCATCGATGAGCGCGGCGCCATCGGCCGCATCGTCGGGCCGCTGCGGCAGTGCGACCAGACGGTCGCGGCTGATGACCAAGGACAGCGCATCCAGTCGCAGCCAGCCGTGGCCGCGTCCCGCAACGCCGAGGCCACCAGCCGCCAAGGCCGGCTCGGCTTCGGCCGGTACGCCGTGCAGCGCCAGCAGCCAGTCTTCCAGCGCCAGGAAGTCCTCGCGGTGGTGGTCGGCGGGGGCCAAGCGCCGCGCCAGATCCGGCCAGTCGGCCAGCAGCGCGCCAGCGTCCGGCGTGGCGACCAGGAGTTGCATCGCGGCGGGGCGGCGGGGCGGGGTGGCAATCGACATGCGCCGGAGTGTAGCCGCCGCCGTGTAGCATGGCGGCAGCCATGCGTCTGCCCGTCGAACTCTTCATCGCTTACCGCTACACGCGTTCGCGCGGGCGCTCGGGCTTCGTCTCGTTCATCTCGGGCGTGTCGATGCTTGGCATCGCCCTCGGCGTGGCGGCGCTGATCATCGTGCTCTCGGTGATGAACGGCTTTCAGAAAGAGGTCCGCGACCGCATGCTCGGCGTGCTTGCGCACATCGAGCTGGTCGGCCCGGACAACCGGCTTGCAGATTGGAGGAGCGTGGAGCACATCGCCCGCCAGCACCCGGAGGTGCGCGCGACCGCGCCCTTCGTCGCCGGACAGGCGCTGCTGAGCCGCGCCAGTCAGGTGCAGGGCGCGGCGGTGCGCGGCGTGCTGCCCGAGGCCGAGTCAGCGGTGTCCGGCATCGACGCCAATATGCGCGTCGGCACCCTGCAGACGCTGACGCCGGATGCCTTCAACGTGGTTCTGGGCAACGAGCTGGCGCGCAGCCTTGGGGTGAGCATCGGCGACAAGGTGACCCTGATCATCCCGCAGGGGCAGATGACCGCTGCCGGCATGATCCCGCGGCTCAAGCAGTTCACCGTGACCGGCGTGTTCTCGATGGGGCATGCCGAGTTCGACAGTGGCATGGCCTTCATCCATTTGCGCGATGCACAGTTGCTTTACCGGCTGGGCGAACAGGTGAGCGGCGTGCGCCTCAAACTGGCCGACCTGCACCGTGCCACCGAGGTCGCGCGGGATCTCGCGGAGCGTCTGCCTCCTGACGTCTACCCGGTCGACTGGCCGTCGCAGAACCGCAACTGGTTCGCTGCGGTGCAGACCGAGAAGCGCATGATGTTCATCATCCTCACCCTGATCATCGCGGTGGCGGCCTTCAATCTGGTCAGTTCGCTGGTGATGGCCGTAAATGAGAAGCGTGCCGACATCGCCATCCTGCGCACGCTCGGCGCCACCCCGGCGAGCATTCGCGCGGTGTTCCTGGTGCAGGGCTTTGTCACCGGGCTGATCGGCACCCTGCTGGGTGTCGGCTTCGGCGCACTGGTGGCCTACAACATCGACACCATTCTGCCGGCGATCGAGAACGCGCTCGGTTTCAAGTTCTTGGCCAGCGGCGTCTATTACATCAGCGAACTGCCGTCTGACCCGCACCTTGACGACATGCTGCGAGTGGCCGGCATGTCGCTGCTGCTGTCGCTGCTGGCCACGCTATACCCAAGTTCGCGGGCGGCAGCGACGCAACCGGCGGAGGCGCTGCGTTATGAGTGAGGCGCTGTTGGGCGATGGTGCGGTGCCGGTGGAGGCGGGCGAGGCTGCGCCGGGTTCGGGGCGGCCAGACTCGGCAGCCCCGGTGCTCGCCGGCGAGGGCCTGGCC
>VEQZ01000106.1 GCA_018882975.1 Rhodocyclaceae bacterium
GTGGCTTACCTCTGCTCGATCAATCTCGCCATGCTCGCTCAACCGGCTGCCGGCGTCGATCGGTATTTCAAAGGCGTGCTAGCGTTGCAGAAGAGGCTGAGGAAGAGGGGTTTCGGCGTCTTCTTCGATACCGATGTGCAACCGCACCCCGATAGACGTTGCTCGCGTCGATACAGCCAAGAGCCGCACACGACGTTGAGCTGACCCTCCTGCGGGCCACGGATGGCGTCCATACGCTGAAAGTCAGCTTCATCGATGAGGAGGATTTGGCGATGCCTTGGAGGCGTGACAACCCAAAGTCCACCAAGCTGGCCGGTTCGATGCCGAACTCGCTTGCGATTGCGCGGGCCTGCTGATCCATTTCGAGAAAGCTCAGTTGCCACAGGCATTGGCAAACCGCCTAATCCGGCTTGTGGCCTTCCAGAAGCCCCAGTGCTACAAGGCCCGGGCGATGCGGATGTCGTGTGGGAAAAGCCGCGGTCGATTGGCAAGAGAACCGGACGTAAAGTATTTTCCCCCACTCACCCGGTGATTCCCCCCCAAATCACGGTAGCCGACGCGGTCCTCGAACCCGGCCTCCACCAGCAAGCCCGCCACCGCCGCGCCTTGGTCCCAGCCGTGCTCGACCAGTAGCCAGCCGCCGGGCACGAGGCGCTCCGGCGCGCCGGCGATGATCGCGCGCAGCGCATCCAGGCCGTCCCCACCGGGGCTCAGCGCACCGCCCGGTTCGAAGCGCAGGTCGCCTTCTCCCAGATGCGGGTCCGCCGCGGCGATATACGGCGGGTTGCTGACGATCAGGTCGAAACGCCCCTCAACCGCCGCATACCAGTCGCTGACCACGAACCGCACGTTGCTGGCGCCGAGCGCCTCGGCGTTGCTCTGCGCCACCCGCAGTGCCGCAGAACTGGCGTCAACCCCCACCACCTCGGCGCGCGGCCGCGCCAGCGCGATCGAGATGGCGACACAACCGCTGCCGGTGCCAAGATCGAGCACGCGGGCGGCTTTGCCATCGGGTAGCAACGCCAGTGCCGCATCGACCAGCGTCTCGGTGTCCGGGCGCGGGATCAGCACATCCGGCGTCACCGCAAAGCGGTGGCCATGGAACTCGCGCCAGCCGAGGAGGTAGGCCACCGGCTCGCCGGCGACGCGGCGCGCCACCCAGTCGACCAAACGCGCCCTTTGCCCGGCCTCCAGCACGGTCTCGCCGTGGCTCACCCAACGGCCATCGGCACACTTACAGGCCTCGCGCAGCAGCACCCGCGCGTCGACCGTGTCGACCTTCCGGCGCGCCCAGCGCCACGCCTCGCCGAGGGTGGCGGGGCAGTCCGCTCCGTCAGCAGCGGCCGCTCCCGGGACCCGGCCCAAACCCGCACCGCTGTCGGCCGCCGCAGGCGTCGCCGACAACTCGCTCGCGCTCACCTCAACCCTCGCTGGCCAGCGCTTCCAGCAGTTCGGCCTGATGCGCCGCGCGCAGTGCGCCGACCAGTTCGCCGACGTCGCCGTCCATGATGGCGTCGATCTTGTACAGGGTCAGGTTGATGCGGTGGTCGGTGACGCGTCCCTGCGGGAAGTTGTAGGTGCGGATACGTTCCGAGCGGTCGCCGCTGCCGACCAGGCTCTTGCGCTCGCTGGCGATGGCCGCCTGCTGCTCGGCCTCCCGTGCGGCCGCAATGCGCGCTGCCAGCACGGCCAGTGCCTGCGCCTTGTTGCGGTGTTGGGAGCGGTCGTCCTGACATTCCACGACGATACCCGTGGGCAGGTGCGTCACGCGCACCGCGGAGTCGGTCTTGTTGATGTGCTGCCCACCTGCGCCACTGGCGCGGAAGGTGTCGATGCGCAGGTCGGCCGGGTTGATGCTGACCTCGGCCAGTTCGTCGGCCTCGGGCATCACCGCCACGGTGCAGGCCGAGGTGTGGATGCGCCCCTGCGACTCGGTGGCCGGCACGCGCTGCACGCGGTGGCCGCCGCTCTCGAACTTGAGCATGGAGTAAGCGCCATCGCCGATCACGCGGGCGATCACCTCCTTGTAGCCGCCCAGATCCGATGCGTTGCTCGACACCACTTCGACGCGCCAGCCGTTTCTTTCGGCGTAACGCGAGTACATGCGGAACAAATCTCCCGCAAAGAGCGCCGATTCGTCGCCGCCGGTGCCGGCGCGGATCTCAAGGAAGAGATTGCGCTCGTCGTTGGGGTCGCGCGGCAGCAGGCCGGTCTGCAGTTCGGCTTGCAGGGTCTCGCGGCGCGCCTCGCAGGCCGCCATCTCCTCCTTGGCAAGCTCGGCGAGGTCGGGGTCGCCGGACATTTCGCGGGCGGCGGCGAGGTCGGCCTCGTTGCGCTGCCACGCGTGGTAGCGCTCGACCACGTCGCCCACCTCGGCGTGTTCGCGCGTGAGTCTGCGGTATTGATCGAGGTCGCTGGCGGCGCCTTCGCTGGCCAGCAGGCGGTTGATCTCGTCGAGCCGCTCTTCCAGGCGGGCGAGACGTTCGAGCAGCGCGGGATTCATCGCGAGACCTCGTTCATCGCGATCCCTGGGTCGAGAACCCGACAGAAGGTTCATCAAAAGAGCGCCCCTCGGCCTGGGCGCCGCACATCATCCACACCATGGGCCGGCCCTAATCGACGTGGCCGGGGTAAAACCTCGCCAGCCACTTGACCAGATCGGCGCGCTCGCCCTCGC
>VEQZ01000008.1 GCA_018882975.1 Rhodocyclaceae bacterium
CCACGCGCGCTGGCTGGTGGCCGGCGTCGAGCCACCCGCAGCGCTGTTCGACGCCCCCGGCGACCGCGCCGCGCCGCTGTTGCCCGCCCCCACCGAGGGCAGCGAGATCATCGCCAGCTACCGCCATACTGGCGTCAATCTGGGCCGCCACCCGCTCGCGCTGTTGCGTCCGGGTCTCCGCCGCGCGCGCTGGGGCACTGCCGCCGATCTGCTGTGCGCGCGCCCCGGCGCGGTTTGCCGCGTCGCCGGGCTGGTCACCTGTCGGCAGCGGCCGGGCACCGCCAGCGGTGTCATCTTCGTCACCCTCGAGGACGAGACCGGCAGCGCCAACATCATCGTCCGCGCCAGCACCGCCGAGGCGCAGCGCGCACCGCTGCTGCATGCCCGCTTGCTCGGTGTGACCGGCACCGTCGAGCGCGCCGGGCCCTTGGTGCATGTGCTGGCCGGCCGCCTGACCGACTTGAGCCAGAGGCTTGGTGGCCTCGCAGTGGCGTCGCGGGACTTTCATTGACGGTCGGTGGCCCAGCCGCGGGGGAAAACCATTGGCGGGCGGCCCCCGTCGGGTGTCCTTTTCGAGCGACTTTTGAGGAGCGAGAGGAAGACACCCGAGGTAGTGGGCCGCCCTCGGACGGTTTTCGAAGTGGGCCGCCCGCCACCGGTTTTAACTTGGGCCGCCCGCCCCGGGTTTTGAATCGGTCCGCCCAACACCAGTCCTGCCCTCGACCGACCGGCAGGCCTACAATCGAGCCATACCCACCGCCGCCCCGCCGCGACCCTGCCATGACCCCCGGCCTCCTGTCGGTCTTGCTGCTGCTCGCCGGCGCCGTGCTGGCGGTGGTGGCGGTGCGCACGATGCGGCTGCCGGCGCTGTTCGGCTATGTGCTGGTCGGCGTGGTGCTGGGGCCGAATGCGCTGGGCTGGGTCCAACCCTCGCACCAGACCGAGACGCTGGCCGAGTTCGGCATCGTCTTCCTCATGTTCACGCTCGGGCTCGAGTTCAGCCTGCCGCGCCTGCGCGCCATGCGCGGGTTGGTGTTCGGCGTCGGCGGGCTGCAGGTGTTCCTGACTTCGGGGCTGGTGCTGCTGACGGGGCTCGCCTTGGGGCTGGACTGGCGCTCGGGCTTGGTGCTCGGCGGCGCGCTGGCGATGTCGTCGACCGCCATGGTCGGCAAGCTGCTGGTCGAGCGCAGCGAACTCGAGACGCTGCACGGCCGGCTGGTGATGGGCGTGCTGCTGTTCCAGGACCTCGCCGTGGTGCCGCTGCTCATCGTCATCCCGGCGCTGGCGGGGCAGGGCACCGACCTCGTGCAGACGCTCGGCCTGGCGGTGCTCAAGGGTGTCGCGGCGCTGGCCCTGATCATCGGGCTCGGGCAGCAGGTGATGCGCCGCTGGTTCCACCTGGTGGCGCGCAAGCAGTCCGAAGAGCTGTTCATGCTCAACGTGCTGTTGACCACGCTGGCGCTGGCCGCCCTCACTGCTGCCGCCGGCCTTTCCGCGGCCTTGGGCGCCTTCCTCGCCGGCATGCTGATCTCCGAGACCGAGTACCGCTATCAGGTGGAGGCCGACATCCGGCCCTTCCGCGACGTGCTGCTCGGGCTCTTCTTCGTCACCGTCGGCATGCACCTCAATGTGCTCGGCGTGCTGGCCGAGTGGCAGGATGTGCTGCTGCTCACGGTGTTGCTGATGACAGTCAAGGCGATGCTCGCCATGCTCGCCGCACGGTTTGGCAGCAAGGACCGGATGGCGGTGATGCGCACCGGCATCTATGTGGCGCAGGCCGGCGAGTTCGCGCTGGTGCTGCTCTCGCTGGCGGAAGAGGCGGGCGTGTTGCAGGCACGCGTCATGGCCGAAGCGCTGCCCGCGGTGATCCTGTCGATGCTGGCCACGCCGCTGCTGATCGAGCAGAGCCCACGCCTGCTGCGGCGCTTCAACGGCGGCGAGTGGATGAACCAGGCCCTGCAACTGACGCAGATCGCCATGCGTTCGATGGGCGCCGAGCAGCATGTGGTCATCTGCGGCTATGGGCGCACCGGGCAGCAACTGGCGCGCGTGCTGTCGCGCGACGGCGTCGGCTTCATCGCGCTCGACACCGACCCCAAGCACGTGCAGAGCGCGGCCGCCACCGGCGAGACGGTGGCGTTCGGCGACGCCGCGCGCCGCGAGGTGTTGCAGGCCGCCGGCATCCAGCGCGCCCGCGCGCTGGTCATCACCTTCGCCGAGACGCAGGCGGCGCTGGCGGTGCTGGCGCAGGCGCACGCACTGCGCCCCGACCTGCCGGTGCTGGTGCGCACTCGCGACGAGGCCGACATCGACCGCTTGCGCGCGGCGGGCGCCACCGAGGTGGTGGCGGAAGTGCTCGAGGCCAGCGTGATGCTGGCCAGCCAGACGCTGATGCTGGCTGGCGTGCCACTCAACCGCGTGCTGCGCGAGATCCGCGAGATGCGCGAGCAGCGCTACGAACTGTTCCGCGGCTTCTTCCACGGCATCACCGACGATGACGACGGCAACGCGCCGCGCCTGCAGGCGCTGCAACTGCCGCCGGTGGCGCGCGCGGTCGGCCGGAGTCTCGCGACCTGCGGGCTCGACGGCAGCGGCGTGGTGATCAAGTCGGTGCGGCGCGGAC
Source organism: Rhodocyclaceae bacterium (assembly GCA_018882975.1). Lineage (GTDB taxonomy): Bacteria > Pseudomonadota > Gammaproteobacteria > Burkholderiales > UBA3065 > UBA3065. The sequence goes on from VEQZ01000008.1 coordinate 2,624, forward strand.
CCGGGCCGGCGTTGGTCGCGGAGCCAGACCTGCGGTTCGAGGCCGGCGACACGCTGGTGCTGCTGGGCACGCCGGAGCAGCTGGCGGCAGCGGAACTGGTGCTCATCTAGGGCAGGCGGTGCCCGCGTAGGGCCTTTGCAACCGGCTTGCGGTGGCTCGCGCGGGCGGAACCGACAAGGCGCGTGCGCCGGCAACGGCTGCAGTTTGGCGATGCGCTGCTGTTAGAATCGACGTCCTCCAATCCACCTCCGGAGAGCCGTCGATGGCCGGCGACCACCTGGTCGACATCCGCAACCTCGAGTTTGACTACGGCACCCGCAAGATCCTGACCGGCATCGACATGACCATGGACCGTGGTCAGGTGGTGGCGATCATGGGCGGATCCGGTTGTGGCAAGACCACCCTGCTCAAGCTTATCAGCGGCATGCTGCGCCCCACCGCCGGCGAGGTGCTGGTCAATGGCGAGGCGGTGCACCGCATGGACACCGCCGGCCTCGCGCGGCACCGTCGCAAGCTGGGCGTGTTGTTCCAGTTCGGTGCCCTGTTCACCGACCTTTCCGTGTTTGACAATGTCGCCTTTCCGCTGCGCGAGCACACCGACCTGCCGGAGGAACTCGTCCGCGACCTGGTGCTGCTGAAGCTGCACTCGGTCGGCCTGCGCGGCGCCCATGCGCTGATGCCGCACCAACTCTCCGGCGGCATGGCGCGGCGCGTAGCCTTGGCACGTTCCATTGCGCTCGACCCGGCGCTGGTGTTGTTCGACGAGCCCTTCACCGGCCTCGACCCGATCTCGCTCACGGTCACCGGCAACCTCATCCGCCGACTCACCGACACCCTTGGTCTGACCTCGGTGGTGGTGACGCACGATGTCGCCGAGTCGCTGAAGATCGTCGACAAGGTGTTCTTCATCGCCGATGGCCGCATCGCCGCCTCCGGTACGCCGGACGAGGTTCGCAGCACCACGGACCCATTCGTCCACCAGTTCATCTACGGCGAAGAGGACGGCCCGATGCGCTTCCACTTCCCGGGCGGCTCGATGCCGGCCGACTTCGGGCTGGAGGGCGTGCGTGCTTAAGTCGCTGCTGGGCGGTTTCTCGACCATCGGCCGCCATGTCATCGATGGCACCTGGCGGCTCGGCTACGCCACCCGTTTCTTCGCGCTGCTGCTGCTGCGCTCCGGGCTGAGTTTCGCGCGCTTTGGTCTGGTGGTGCGCAAGGTCTACTTCAGCGGCGTGCTCTCGCTCATCATCATTCTGGTCAGCGGCCTGTTCGTTGGCATGGTGCTCGGCCTGCAGGGCTACGAGACGCTGGTGCGCTACGGCTCGGCCGAGGCGCTTGGCACGCTGGTCGCGCTGTCTCTCGTGCGCGAGCTTGGCCCGGTGGTGGCGGCACTGCTGTTCGCCAGCCGCGCCGGCAGCGCCATCACCGCCGAGATCGGCCTGATGAAGGCCACCGAACAGCTCTCCGCCATGGAGGTGATGGCGGTGGACCCGATCGCCCGCGTGGTCGGCCCGCACTTTTGGGGCGCGGTCATCTCCATGCCGCTGCTGGCGGCCTTGTTCTCGGCGGTCGGCGTGTTCGGCGGTTGGCTGATCGGCGTGGTGTTGATCGGCGTTGACGATGGCGCGTTCTGGAGCCAGATGCAGGCTGCGGTAGACTTCCGCCACGACATTCTCAACGGCGTCATCAAGAGCGCGGTGTTCGGCGTCGCGGTCGCGGCCATCGCCACCTTCGAGGGCTTCGACGCACCGCCCACCGCCGAGGGTGTCAGCGGCGCCACCACGCGGACCGTTGTCACATCAGCGCTGGCCATTTTGGCGCTGGATTTCGTGCTCACCGCATTCATGTTCACCGGGCAATAGACCCCTAGCGAGACCGTCATGAACAGAATCCTTATGGACTTGTGGGTCGGCATCTTCGTCGTTGCCGGCATTGGCGCCATCCTCGTGCTGGCCCTGCGGGTCGGCAATGCCAGCGCCACCTTCGACGTGGCAGACACCTATACTGTCTACGGCGACTTCGAGAACATCGGCGGGCTCAAGGTGCGCGCACCGGTGAAGAGCGCCGGTGTGGTTGTGGGCCGTGTCGCCAATATCCAACTCAACCGGCAGACCTACAAGGCAAGAGCGTCCCTGGTGATCGACAAGCGTTACCAATTCCCGGCCGACACCTCGGCTGCGATTCTCACCGCCGGTCTGCTCGGCGAGCAGTACGTTGGCTTTGATGCGGGTGGCGACACCGAGAGCCTCAAGGACGGTTCGGTGTTGCAGATCACGCAATCGGCGATCGTGCTCGAGCGGCTCATCAGCCAGTTCCTTTTCAACAAGGCCGCGGAAGGTTCGGCCGACAGCAAGCAGCCCCCGGAGACGCCATGAAGATTCTCGCCACCCTGTTTCTTTCGCTGGGCCTGCTCGGCCTGTCCGGCTCGCCGGCCTCGGCGCATGCCGCCAACGACCCCGAGCTCGCGCCCCATGTGGTCGCCAAACGCGCCAGCGAGGACGTCATCACGGCGCTGGCCAAAGACCCGAGTATCAGCAAGGACAGGGCGCGCGCGCTGGCCTTCATCGACGAGAAGATCCTGCCCTACTTCGACTTCCCGGCCATGACCCGCCTCGCCGTGGGCCGCGCCTGGCGCGACGCCACGCCCGAGCAGCAGGCCCGCTTGGTCCAGGAGTTTCGCGTGCTGCTGGTGCGCACCTACGCCGCCTCGCTCGACACCCTGCGTGGGGCCGAGATCGACTTCCGGCCGGCCAACCTCGGCCCGAACGACAAGCGCGCCGTGGTCAAGGCGCTGGTCAAGCGCCCCGGCATGCAGCCGCTGACCATGGAGATGGCGGTGGATCGTCAGCCGGATGGCTGGCGCGTCATCGATGTGGCGATCGAGAACCTCAGCCTGGTGACCAACTATCGCAGCGAGTTCGGCATGATCGTGCAGCGCGACGGCATCAGTGGCCTGATCAAGTCGCTCGCCGACCGCAATGCGCCGCGCGAGAACTCGACGGCCGCCAAGTGATGTCGCTACGGTGAGTGTCTCGCCACTCCATCTTTCAGGCGCGCTCACGGTCGATGAGGCTGCGGGTGTGCTGCGCGCCGCCACCGCCGCCATCGACGCCGGCTGTCGCGAGGTCAACGTAGGCCAACTGCTTACCGTCGACTCTTCGGCCGTGGCCACCCTGATCGCGATTCGTCGGCATGCCATGGCCAAGGGCGTGGACCTGCGCTTCTCAGCGCCACCGCCGGCGCTCGCCGGCTTGGTCGGGCTCTACGAGGTGGGCGACCTGCTCGGTCTGCCGGCGCGGTGAGCGTGACGCCGGTTCGCATGTCTTCGGGCGACACGCCGGCGCTTGCGGTGCGCTGTCTCGAGCGCGTCTACGGTGCGCTGCGCGCGCTCGACGGCATCGATCTCGAAGTGGCGCAGGGTGAGTTCTTCGCCCTGCTCGGCCCCAATGGTGCCGGCAAGACCACGCTGATCAGCATCCTCGCCGGTCTGGTGCGGCCGACCGCCGGCGAGGCGCGTGTCATGGGCATTGATGTGGTGCGCGACGGCCCGGCGGCGCGCCGACAACTCGGCGTGGTGCCGCAGGAGCTGGTGTTCGACCCGTTCTTCACGGTGCGCGAGACGCTGCGCATCCAGTCCGGCTATTTCGGCCTGCGCCGCAACGACGACTGGATCGACGAACTGCTGCACGCCCTCGAGCTCACCGACAAGGCCGACACCAATATGCGTCGCCTGTCCGGCGGCATGAAGCGGCGTGTGCTGGTCGGGCAGGCGCTGGTCCACCGGCCGCCGGTGATCATTCTTGACGAGCCCACCGCCGGCGTCGATGTCGCGCTGCGCCAGGGCCTGTGGGCCCTGATGCGGCGGCTCAACGGCGAGGGCCACACCATCATCCTCACCACGCACTATCTTGAGGAGGCCGAGGAGCTCTGTGGCCGCTTGGCCATGCTCAAGCAGGGCCGTCTGGTTGCACTGGAGCCGACCGCGCAATTGCTCGCGCGGCATGCACGACGCGCGCTCTGGCTGCGGCTGGCTGAGCCGGGCCGTCTGCCGCCGGCGCTGGCTGCGCGTCTGCTGCCCGAGGGCGAAGGCTGGCTCGCCGGGCTTGACGACCTCGCCGAGGTCGAGCCGCTGCTGGCCGAGGTGCGCGCCGCCGGTGCCGGTCTGGAGGACATGGAGTTGCGCCGCGCCGACCTCGAGCAGGTGTTCCTGCACCTCACCGAGGCCGCCTGATGAGCACTGTCAGCGGCAACCTGCTGATCGTCTCGGCGCCCTCGGGCGCCGGCAAGACCACGCTGGTGCGCGCGCTGCTGGAGCGCGACCCGCGGGTGGTGTATTCGGTGTCCTGCACCACGCGCGCGCCGCGCGCCGGCGAGCGTGACGGCGTCGACTACCTCTTTGTGAGCGATACGGAGTTTCGCCGCCGCATCGACGCCGGTGAGTTTCTCGAGCACGCCGAGGTGCATGGCCACCGCTACGGCACACTGCGCAGCTGGATCACGGCGCAGCTCGCCGCCGACCGCGATGTGGTGCTCGACATCGACACGCAGGGCGCCGCGCAGGTGCGCGCGCTGATGCCGGAGGCAGTCAGCATCTTCATCCTGCCGCCCTCTCTGGCCGAGCTCGAGGCGCGCCTGCGCGCCCGCGGCACCGACGCCGAGGCGGTGATCGAGCGCCGTCTGGCCGCCGCCCGGGCCGAGATCGCGCACGTGAGTGCCTACGATTACGCTATCATCAACAAGGACTTGGATGCGGCCATCGGCGACTTGGTGGTGGTCGTCCAAGCCTGCCGCTTGCGGCTGGCGCGGCAGTTGGCGCGCCACGCCGGACTGTTGGGCGAATTTCGCTAGGTGCGTGTCGCGGCCCGAGCGCGCGCCTGCCATCTGTCGTGTCCGATTGCCGCTGTCCGCGATGCAGCCCCCGCTTGTGAACCTTCAGGAGGCCCCATGGCCCGTATCACTGTCGATGATTGCCTGCACGCCATCCCCAACCGCTTCGAGCTGACCTTGGTCGCCACCCAGCGCGCTCGTCAGTTGGCCAACGGCGCTGATTCTCCCCTGCCGCCGAGCCGCGACAAGGCCACCGTGCTGGCCCTGCGCGAGGTCGCTGCCGGTCTGGTCGGCCGCGAGTTGCTCAACCGCGGCCTGTAAGCCTGCCCGTCACCTGCGGCACTGGCTTGACGCAGTGTCCGCCAGAGTGATCCCGGCGCGGCCGGTCATCAGCGTGTAATCTGCCACGGGTTGCCATCCGAAACCGCAGTCGCATCGCGCCATGACCGCTTTCGCCAAAGCCGAACGCCGAACGCCGGACCGCGACGACGTCGATCCGACGGCAGTCTTCCGCGCCTTTGTCGAACGCTCCGCTGGTTACCTCAAGCCGGCTGACCGCGATCTGCTGGGGCAAGCCTTTGATTGCGCGCGCGAGGCGCACCGCGGGCAGTACCGCGCCAGCGGCGAACCCTACGTCACGCACCCGGTTGCGGTCGCCGAACTGCTGACGCAGTGGCACCTCGACGCGCACGCGCTCTCGGCTGCGTTGCTGCATGACGTGGTCGAGGACACCGGGGTGGACATCGGCGAGATCGGCGCGCGCTTCGGTGACAAGGTGGCGCACCTGGTCGAGGGCGTCTCCAAGCTCGACCGCATGCACTTTGCCTCGCGCGAGCAGGCGCAGGCCGAGAACTTCCGCAAGATGCTGTTGGCGATGTCGCGCGACGTGCGCGTCATCCTCATCAAGCTGGCCGACCGCCTGCACAATATGCGCACGCTGGGCGCAGTCAAGGCCGAGAAGGCTCGCCGGGTGGCCTCGGAGACACTCGAGATCTACGCGCCGATCGCCCGTCGGCTGGGCTTGGCGCGGCTGGTCGACGAGCTGGAGGACCTCTCTTTCCGCCACCTCTACCCGGAGCGTTACCGGGTTCTCGACAATGAACTTGCGCGCATGCGCGGGCGACGCCGTGAACTCCTGCAGCGGCTTTCCGAGTCGGTCGGCGCGCGGCTCAAGGAATACGGGGTTGAGGGCGAGGTGAGCGGGCGCGAGAAGACGCTCTACAGCATCTACCGCAAGATGGTCGAGAAGCACCTCTCCTTCTCGCAGGTCATGGACATCTACGCGCTGCGCGTAATCGTGCGCGACCAGCCGACCTGCTACCTCGCGCTGGGCGCCTTGCACTCGCTCTACAAGCCGATTCACGGCAAGTTCAAGGACTACATCGCCATCCCCAAAGCCAACGGCTATCAGTCGCTGCACACCACGCTGTTCGGTCCCTTCGGCAATCCGGTCGAGATCCAGATCCGCACCCAGGAGATGCACCGTTTCGCCGAGACCGGCGTGGCCTCGCACTGGCTCTACCGCAAGCCGGAGTCGGCCCTGTCCGACGTTCAGCTGTCGACCACGCGCTGGCTGCAGAACCTCATCGAGACGCAGGCCGACAGCCCGGATGCCGGCGAATTCCTCGAGCAGCTGAAAGTCGACCTGTTCCCCGGCGAGGTCTATGTATTCACGCCGCAGGGCAAGATCCTCGCCCTGCCGCGCGGTGCCACCGTGGTCGATTTCGCCTATGCCGTGCACACCGACATCGGCGACCGCTGCATTGCCGCGCGTGTCAACGACGATCTGGCGCCGCTGCGCACCGAGCTGCGCAATGGCGATCGGATCGAGATCGTTACCGCGCCGCACGCCAGCCCCAACCCGCGCTGGCTCAACTTTGTGGTGAGCGGCAAGGCGCGCCACCAGATCCGGCACTTTTTGCGCACGCTCAAGCTCGAGGAGTCGGTGTCGCTGGGCGAGCGGCTGCTCGACCAGTCTCTCAACGCTTTTCACCACCACATCGGCGAGGTCAATGCGCGGCAGTGGCAGCAGCTGGCGCACGAGATGCATCTGGCCGGGCGCGACGAGGTGTTGATGGAGGTCGGTACCGGCAAGCGGCAGGCACTCGACATCGCGCGGCGTCTGCTGCGCATCGAGGAGGCCGATGGCACGCTGCAGGCTTTGGGTGCCATCACCGTGCACAGTGGTGAGAGCGGCGCCATCGAATACGCCAGTTGCTGCCAGCCGGTACCGGGCGACCCCATCATCGGCCTCATCGACCGCGGCCGCGGCTTGGTCATCCACACCCACGACTGCCCCTCGGTGCGGCGCAAGCGCCGTCGCACCGACGCTTCGCGCTGGGTCGATGTGGAGTGGGACGAGCACATGGAAGGCCTGTTCCCGGTCACCTTGCGCGTGGTCAGCGCGCACAAACCGGGCGTGCTTGCGGAACTGGCCAAGGCCATTGCCGAGGCCGACTCCAATATCAGCGGTGTCTCCGTGGACGAGGCCGATACCGGCAGCGCCTACACCACGGTGCGCTTCACCATCGAAGTGGCCAACCGTGTGCAGTTGGCCAGCGTGATGCGCAACCTGCGCAAGCGGCCGGAGGTGGTGCGCCTGGCACGCACGCGCAACGGCGTGCGCTGACCACCCCTCGGCGGACGGCGAAAAAAGACCCCGGCCGGGACCGGGGTCTCATCAGCGGCACAGGTCAGCCGGGCAGGCCCGGCGACCGGATCCCCTCTCAGGTGTGGTATGCGCCGCCATCGCGCGTGTCACGCACCAGCAGCAGGCCGATCACAAAGGTCATCATGGCGATGATGATCGGGTACCAGAGGCCCTTGTAGATGTCGCCGGTGGCCGCCACGATGGCGAACGAGGTGGCCGGCAGGAAGCCGCCGAACCAGCCGTTGCCGATGTGGTACGGCAGGCTCATCGAGGTGTAGCGGATGCGCGCCGGGAACAGCTCCACCAGCAGCGCCGCGATCGGCCCGTAGACCATCGTCACGTAGAACACCATGACGAACAGGATGGCGATGATCAGCGGTTTGTTCATGGTGGCCGGGTCGGCCTTGTCCGGATAGCCGGCGGCCTTGAGTGCCGCGGCCATCTCGGCTTTGAAGCGGTCGGTCTCGGCCTTGGCGTCCTCAGCCTTGCCATCGTAGGACTTGACCACCGTCTCGCCGACCTTGACCTCGGCAGTGGCCCCATAAGGTAGCGGCTGGTTCTGGTAGCTGATGCCGCCCTTGGCGAGAAACTCCTTGGCCACATCGCAACTGCTGGTGAACTTGGCGGTGCCGGTCGGGTTGAACTGCAGCGAGCACTGACCCGGGTCGGAGAACACGGTGACCGGGCTCTTGGTTTGCGCGTCGGCCAGCGCCGGGTTGGCGGCGTGCATCAGCGCCCCGAACAGCGGGAAGTAGGTCAGCGCAGCGATCAGGCAGCCGCTGAGGATGATGTGTTTGCGGCCGATCTTGTCGGAGAGCCAACCGAAGAAAACGAAGAACGGCGTGGCCAGGATCAGCGCGGTGGCGACCATGATGTTGGCAGTCGGGCTGTCGACCTTGGCCATCTTCTCGAGGAAGAACAGTGCGTAGAACTGGCCCGTGTACCAGACCACGCCTTGGCCGGCGGCGGCGCCGAACAGTGCGATCAGCACCACTTTGAGGTTGCGCCATTCGCCGAAGGACTCGCCGAGCGGGTTCTTGGAGCCCTTGCCCTCGGCCTTCATGCGCTGGAACACGGGCGACTCGGCCAGTTGCAGGCGGATCCACAGCGAGACCAGCAGCAGCAGCACCGAGACCAGATAGGGCACGCGCCAGCCCCAATCCTTGAAGGCGTCCTCGCCCAGATAGGTCCGCGTACCCAAGATCACCAGCAGGGCGAGCATCAGGCCGCCGGTGGCGGTGGTCTGGATCCAGCTGGTGTAAAGGCCGCGGCGACCGTCGGGCGCGTGCTCCGCCACGTAAGTCGCGGCGCCACCGTATTCACCGCCCAGCGCCAAGCCCTGCAGCAGGCGCAGGCTGATGAGGATGATCGGCGCAGCGATGCCGATGCTGTGGTAACTCGGCAGCAGGCCGACCAGAAAGGTCGATGCGCCCATGATCAGGATGGTGATGAGGAAGGTGTGCTTGCGCCCGACCAAGTCACCCAGCCGACCGAACACGATGGCGCCGAAGGGCCGCACGGCAAAGCCGGCGGCAAACGCCAGCAGCGTGAAGATGGTCTTGGTCGATGCATCCAGCGGCGTGAAGAACTGGTCGGCGATGATCAGCGCCATGACGCCGAACAGGTAGAAGTCGTACCACTCGAAGACGGTTCCCAGTGCCGAGGCGAAGATGACCTTCTTCTCTTCGCCGCTCATTGGCCGATGTTGCGTCATGATTCCTCCGTGCGGGGCGTTATGGTTTTAGGCCGCAGGCGGATGGACGATGCCCCCGCGCATGGCAGGGGCATTGTGCGGGACGGGGTGGATTGCGTCTAGTTGAGCGGCACCTTATCGCGCTACCTCGAACTCGGGAGACCAATCTCTACGTCGCCATTGCCCCACCGGCCGATGTTGGAGATATCGCGGCACAGACCTCTGGGGTCTTCCATCTCGTAATGAAGTCTGTTGCGCATCTGCAAGGAGATGCAACCGCCCCCAAGGGCCTGCTCGTCAGACGTTAAACAGAAAATTCATCACGTCGCCGTCTTTGACCACGTAGTCCTTGCCTTCGGCGCGCATCTTGCCGGCCTCCTTGGCGCCGTGTTCGCCGCCGTGCGCGACAAAATCCTCAAACCCGATGGTCTGGGCGCGGATGAAGCCTTTCTCGAAGTCGGTGTGGATGACGCCGGCGGCCTGCGGCGCGGTGTCGCCCTTGTGGATGGTCCACGCGCGCACTTCCTTGACCCCGGCAGTGAAGTAGGTCTGCAGGCCGAGCAGGTCATAGCCGGCGCGGATCAGGCGGTTGAGGCCCGGCTCCTCGAGCCCCAGATCGGCCAGAAAGGCCAGCCTGTCCTCGTCCTCGAGGTCGGCCAATTCGGCCTCGAGCTTGGCGCACAGGGCGACCACCGGCGCGCCCTCTTTGGCGGCGAACTCACGCAGCCGGTCGAGAAAAGGGTTGTTCTCGAAGCCGCTCTCGTCGACATTGCCGACGTACATGGCCGGCTTGATGGTGAGCAGGCACAGCGGCTTGACCAATACCTTCTCGTCGTCGGACAGCGCCAGCGTACGCGCGGGGCGGCCTTCGTTGAGGTGCGGCACCAGTTTCTCCAGCACCGCGACCAGCTTCTGCGCTTCCTTGTCGCCCGACTTGGCTTTCTTGCCGTCGCGGGCGATGGCTTTTTCGACACCGGCCAGATCGGCCAACGCCAGTTCGGTGACGATGGTCTCGATGTCGGCGATCGGGTCGACGCGGCCGTTGACGTGCACCACGTTGGCGTCCTCGAAGCAACGCACCACATTCACGATGGCGTCAGTCTCGCGGATGTTGGCGAGGAACTGGTTGCCGAGACCCTCACCCTTGCTCGCACCCGCCACCAGACCGGCGATGTCGACGAACTCGACGATGGCCGGCTGGATCTTCTGCGGCTTGACGATGGCTGCCAGCTTGGCCAGTCGCGTGTCCGGCACCTCGACGATGCCGACATTCGGCTCGATGGTGCAGAACGGGTAGTTTTCGGCGGCGATGCCGGCCTTGGTCAGGGCGTTGAAGAGGGTCGACTTGCCGACGTTGGGCAGGCCGACGATGCCGCATTGGAGGCTCATAGTTAATGATTTCGGTCGGAAGTGTAAGTTTCAGGCAGCGCAAGCCAGTTGCAAGATGCGATTCAATGCATTGAGCCATCTGAAAAGGCCCCCAGGTAAACTTCTATTCAAAAGCTTCCGGGCGAGCTGCCAGTGCGTATGGGAAAGGCGTGTATAGACAAATGGATCTGACTGCCGCTGCCTGATCGGAACGACCATTCTTGACCGCTGCGCTTCAGAGGCCTGAAGCGCCCCTCAATACTATTTGGAATTGCCATCGGAAACGAAATGCGTAGGCGGCGAACGACCGCCTGCATGGCGGGCAAGGCGTGGTACTGCTTCCAATGTTCTTTCATGCATGACATGGTATCGAATAAAAATCCTGTGAGGTCTCTTGATGCCAGTTCGGCGGTGAAGCCCTCGTGAAATTGACTCGAGCAAACGACCCCATGGCTTTCAGGGATTTGGGACAGGCCTTCGGAATAATCGTCAGTCGTCACGAATAGCGTTGATGATATTCCATGAGCCTCGACTTTTGCCTTAGCAAGAACCAAAGATGGATCGACAAACCGGAGTGCCTCTGCATCACCTACAAATACTTGAGTTCTTATTGGTTTCAAAAAATCAACTGTTATTGAAAAATCCAGAACATTTGGGGAAATCAGACGGCACAAAAACCCCGCAATGTCCGAGGAATTGACGTAGTTTCTCTCTCCTCTCAGAGCAAGGGGGAAGCTATTCGCCGATGAATTGTTTATCAAAAAATTCTTCAATTGCTTTTGCTTCAATATTGCAGGAAAGGGACAGCGGGTGCCCGGCCATCGTAAAAACTTTTTCCTCGGAGTTCGGCAGGGAAGCGCCCATCTGTTCCGCGAAAAGCTTCCTCAGCCTGCTTTGTTCACCCCACATCGCCAGCGTTGGATTGGGCAGGCTCTCTTTTCCCGCAAGTATGTTGAATTCCTTAAGACTTTCGGGGTTCACGGGGCGCAAAGCGGGTTGCAATGCACCGTTGCGAGGTCGGAGTCGTCCGCGGATGAATCGTCGTTTGGTCTCATTGTCGTCAAAGACAAGCGCTCTGAGAGGACTGTTGTCCCAAGCCATCTCAGCCGACTCCAGATTCAAAAAGGCTTTGCCGAGAAAGACTTGACATTCCTTTATGTAGGACCGCGTTTCTTCATCGAAGCCGAATGCCGGCTCCGCCAGGGCAAGGGGGATCGTTTTGAATTTTTCGTCGTCCCGGTTCTGGTACAGGCAGGCCAAACTCGCTATAGCCCCGCCCGAGGAGGTGAGCAGGCCAATCCGGAGTGTGGATTTCTTCAGAATGGCGCTCAATACCTTCAACTTCACGGCGAACGGCGGGACAGTGGAATTGGGTTCCGAATAGCCGCTTCCGGGAGCATCAAACGCAATCACCTTGTATGGCACGGCGCGCGCAGGGTGGCTGAGGCGTTCGGCCAGGAACGTGAAATCGGCAGAATTCCCGCCTGCCCCATGTAGGCACACGACCTGAGCAGATGGCTCAGGGGGAGACCAAGAACGATAAAAAACTCGCTTGAGGTCTTTCGATGTATTGATAAAGCCTTCAGTGTACGTCATCAGGCGCTGTCCAGTGTCTAAGGCAACCGAAGGATAACCCAGGGCTTGCCCGGATATCGCGTAGGTCAGCCTGTTGGCGAGTGGAGCTTGTTCATCGCGAGCTCAAAGTCGCCGCGTGCCATGTCCGGCCAGACGTCGAGCGCGCGGCGCATGGCGAGTTCTATGCCGTCTTCCTCCGCGCAGCTCGGGCGGTCGAGCACGAAGCCGGTCACCTTGGCTCGATCACCCGGGTGGCCGATACCGAGGCGCAGCCGCCAGTAGTCCTTGCCGAGTTGCACGTCGATGTCCTTGAGCCCGTTGTGTCCGCCGTGGCCGCCACCGACTTTAAGCCGTGCGGTGCCGGGGGGCAGGTCGAGTTCGTCGTGCACCACCAGCACCTCGCCCGGTGCGATCTTGTAGAAGCGCGCGAGCGCGCCTACGGCCTGGCCGCTGCGGTTCATGAAGGTGTCGGGCTTGAGCAGCCAGAGTTCGCCGGCCGGACCACGCACCTTGGCGACCAGACCGAAGAACTTGCCCTCGTTCGACCACTGGCCGCCCAGTTCCGCCGCCAGCTGGTCGACCCACCAGAAGCCGGCGTTGTGGCGGGTGGCAGCGTATTCGCGACCAGGGTTGCCGAGGCCGGCGACGAGGCGGAGCGGGGTGGGCATGGTGCGTGCGGAGGAGTTGGACGGCTACGTTTGGCAAACAAAAAGCCCGTACGCGACGGGCTTTCTGTCGGCTGCGTGACCGCGATTACTGCGCTTGGCTTTCCGCGGCGCTCTCGTCGGCGCCACCGCGCGGTGCCATGCACACCGCCACCACGGCATTGTCGCCATGGCGCAGCGCGGTGCTTTCGACGCCTTCCGGCAGATTCAGGTCGGCGAGGTGCACCGATTGGCCGGCATTAAGGCCGCTCAGATCAACGGTGATGAACTCCGGCAGATTTTCCGGCAGACAGGCAATGTCGAGCTCCAAAACGACGTGGCTCATTTTGCCCCCCTGCAGCTTGACGCCCGGGGCGAGGTCTTCGCCGGTAAAGTGCAGCGGCACCTTCATGTGGATCTTCTCGCCGGCGGCGATGCGCTGGAAGTCGATGTGCAGGACCTGCTGCTTGAACGGGTGCATCTGGTAGTCGCGCAGCAGCACCGGCTCCTTCTTGCCGTCGAGCGACATGCTCAGCACCGAGGCGTGGAAGGCCTCTTCCTGAAGCGCGTAATAGAGAGCGTTGTGGTCGAGCTCGATGGCGACAGCATCCTTGTGTCCGCCATAGACGATGCCCGGCACCTTGCCCGTACGACGCAGGCGGCGGCTCGCTCCGGTGCCCTGCGTGGTGCGGTTGAGTGCGATGAATTCGATGGTCATTTGAATCTCCCTGACTGCATGTGGACTGCGGTGAGTACTGCTTGCGAAACCCCGGCCGCGACCAGCCGGGGGTGGGTGCCCTTGCGGGCGTCTGTCGGCGCGCTACTCGGTGAACAGCGAGCTGACGGAATCTTCGTTGCTGATGCGGCGGATGGTTTCGGCCAGCAGGTCGGCACACGAGAGTTGCAGGATGCGGCCGCAGGCCTCGCCGGCCGGCGACAGCGGGATGGTGTCGGTCACCACCAGCTGGTCGAGGTGCGAGCGGCTGACGCGCTCGATGGCCGGTCCCGACAGCACCGGGTGGGTGGCATAGGCCAATACCTTGGCGGCGCCACGCTCCTTAAGGGCGGCTGCGGCTTGGCACAGCGTGTTGGCGGTGTCGACCATGTCGTCCATGATCACGCAGGTGCGGCCCTCGATCTCGCCGATGATGTGCATCACCTCGGCCACGTTGGGGCGCGGCCGGCGCTTGTCGATGATGGCGAGGTCGCAGCAGAGTTGCTTGGCGATGGCACGGGCGCGCACCACGCCGCCGACGTCGGGAGACACCACGACGAGGTCGGGGTAGGACTGCTGCTGCAGGTGCTTGAGCAGCACCGGCGTGGCGTAGATGTTATCGACCGGGATATCGAAGAAGCCCTGGATCTGGTCGGAGTGCAGGTCCATGGTCAGCACGCGGTCGACACCGGCGCTGGACAGCATGTTGGCCACCAGCCGCGCCGAGATGGCGACCCGCGCCGAGCGCGGGCGGCGGTCCTGCCGCGCATAACCGAAGTAGGGGATGGCGGCGGTGATGCGCCCGGCCGAGGCGCGCCGCAGCGCATCGACCATGATCATCAGTTCCATCAGGTTGTCGTTGGTCGGCGCGCAAGTCGACTGCAGCACGAACACGTCCTTGCCGCGCACGTTCTCGAGCAACTCGACCATCACCTCGCCGTCGGAGAAGCGGCCTACCTGCGCGCGACCGAGTGCGATCCCGAGGTTCTTCGCCACCGCCGAGGCCAGCAACGGGTTGGCGTTGCCGGCAAACACCATCAGGGATTCAAGAGACACGCTGGCGTTCTCCGCAACGCTGCTGGCACCGGGGTGCCGTGGGGATGTTGGCTGGGGAGGTAGGGATCGAACCTACGAATGCCGGAATCAAAATCCGGTGCCTTACCACTTGGCGACTCCCCAGTGACGGGTGCGGGCTATGCAGCCCAATCGCGCAGAGGATGAACGTCCAACCCCTGCGCGACGAATCCGTTGCGCTGCGGACGCGCGAGATGCAGCACGCGTTCGGCATCGCCGGCGCTGGCGAGTTCGACGAAGACGCTGGAACCGGATCCGGACATCAGCGCTTGGCCGTACTGCGAGAGCCACTCGAGGTGCTCCGCGATGGCCGGCTCCAAACCGGTCGCCACGGCCTGCAGGTCGTTGCCTGCCAGCCCCTCGAAAAAGCCGCGTATTGTGATGGGCGCATGGTTGCGTGTCAATTCGGGCGCGGCAAAGACGGCCGCCGTGGACACGCCGCGCGGCGGTGTCAGCACGACGTACCATGCCGGTGGCAAGTCGACCGCTTGGAGCCGTTCGCCCACGCCCTCGGCCCAGGCGTTGCGCCCGAAGACGAACACCGGCACGTCGGCGCCGAGCGGCAGGGCGAGTTCGAGCAGGCGCTCGCGGGGCCAGTCGAGCCGCCACAGGCGGTTGAGGCCGAGCAGTACGGTGGCTGCGTCGGAACTGCCGCCGCCGAGGCCGCCGCCCATCGGCAATCGTTTCGTCAAGCCGATAGTCGCGCCGAGCCGGGTGCCGCTCGCGGCTTGCAAGGCGCGTGCGGCACGCACCGTCAGGTCCCGTTCGGAGTCGACACCGGGCAGGGCGCCTTCGCGCACGATGGCACCGTCATCGCGCACCTCGAGGTGCACCGTGTCGCCAAAGTCGAGCAGGCGGAACAGCGTCTGCAGTTCGTGGTAGCCATCCGCGCGGCGGCCGGTGATGTGCAGAAAGAGGTTGAGCTTGGCCGGTGCCGGCAGGCTGTGGCGCACGCCCGGCAGACAGAGCGCCGGCACGGGCGGGGGCAGGGGTCGGGCAAAGCGGGCGTCGGGCGCGGCGCCGCCGCCCCGGCTCAGGGGTCCAGCCACTGGTCGATGATCAGGCGCACGCTCAAGGCCGCACCCGCGGCGGCGCCCGCGTCGGGGCAGGGTGCGCCGCATTCCGCATCAAGCCGCAAAGGCCTGCCGGTCTCGTCGCGTGCGCCGTAGCGCACGGTCCAGCCACGCTGCGCGAATCCGCCCTCGGTGGTCGCCTCCGCCGGGACGTCCGGTGCCGCGCGCCCGCTGAGCCACCAGGTCAGGTGCTCGAGCGGCAGCGTCAGGCCGAGGCCGCGCCGCGCCAGTTCGGAGAGGCTGCCGGCGCGGAATTGCCGACCGTCGGCGGTGCTGAGGCGCGCGCCGTCGGCATCCACATCGATGGCGGCCACCGCCTGGCCGAGCGGCGTGGTGACGAAGATGCGACTGGTGTCGGCATGCATCCAGCGCAAGTTTGCGTTGAAGCGGCGATTGCCGTCACTGGCAAGCAGGCGCCCGTTGAAGTTGAAGGCCGGGGCTTCCGCTCGGGCAGCCGCGCCGGCGGGCGCCCGAGGCGCACTGGCGCAGGCCGCGAGCAGGACCAAGGCGGCGAGCGACGCGACGCGCCCAGCGGCGCTGCCAACGCCACCCCGTGCGCGCCGCCCGGCGTGGCCGCGCGACGGCCGCAGGGCCGGGGCTGCGGCGGGCGACACTGCGCCGGTCAGGGCAACAGCCGCGACTGCGCCGCCTGCAGCACGCTGTTGCCAGGGTTCTTGCGCAGACCGCCGGCGATCAGCTTGCCCGCCTCGTCGGCCTTGCCGCGCTTGACCAGCACCTCGGCCAGATGTGCGACCACTTCCGGGTCGTCCTTGATCGACATGGCGCGGCGGAGGGTCTTCTCGGCTTCCTCGAGTTCACCGAGGCGGTACTGCACCCAACCGAGGCTGTCGATGATGTACGGGTCCTCCGGCTGCAACTGCAGCGCCTGCTCGATGTAGCCGCGCGCCTCGAGCAGGCGCACGTTGCGGTCGGCCAAGCTGAAGCCCAACGCATTGTAGGCGTGGGCGTGGTCGGGCTTGAGTTCGATCACCTTGCGGAGACTCGTTTCCACCACGTCGAGCATGTCCAATCGCTCGGCAGCCATGCCATGGTCATACCAGAGGTCGGCGATGCCAGCGTAGTCCCGGGTGGCGGCGTCGAGGACCTCGAACGCCGCGCGGTCATCGCCCGACTCGCGCAGCAGCGCGGCCTCGGAGAGGATCAGTTGAACCTGCTCCAACGGCGTGTCTGCGCGCACCGCGCGCAAGCGCTCGCGAGCGGCGTCGAGCCCGGATTGTTTCAGCACCAGCCGCGCGATGCTGACCTGTGCCGGCATGTAGGCGGTGCTGCCAGCCTGGATGCTCTCGTACCAGCGCAGCGCCGCTGCGCTGTCGCCACGCTCCGCCTCGACCTGGCCGAGCATCAGACGCACGCTGTCCTTCTCCGCATAGTCGCTCTCCAGCGCCATGCGCAGGTATTCGCTGGCGGTCGCGGCGTCGCCCACCTGGCTCGCCAGCGCACCGGCCGTGACGCGGATCTCGCCGTCGTTGGGATGCAGCTTGGCCAGTCGCTTGAACTCGACCAACGCCGCCGGGTACTGGCTGCTGCCAGCCAGCGCGCGCGCATAGGCCAAGCCGACCGCCCGCGAGCCGGGCACCCGCTTGCTGGCCGCGCCCAGATACTGCATAGCTGCCGTCGGGTCGCGGCTGGCCGTGACCTGCGCCACGAACAGCAATGCCGGCTCCCAATCGCGCCGCAGTTCGACGGCGCTCTGCCCGTGGCGCAGCGCCAGGTCGCCATCGCCGGCGTTGAATGCCATCTGCGCCAGCAGGAGGTTGGCTTCCGGCAGCTTGAGGTAAGGTGCGGCGAGTCTCTGTGCAAACGCGAGCGCGGCGGTGCGGTCGCCGCTGCGGTTGAGCATGGCGCCGACCTGCAGCAGCGCAGCGCCGGTACGCGAGCCCTGCCGCTTGAGTACGTCGGCCATCACCGGCTCGGCGGCTTCGAACTCGCCGGCGCTGAGCAACACCGATGCGTGCGTCTGCGCCGCGGCTTCGTCGCCCGGATCGGCCTCCATCCAGATGCGGCTGGCGCGAATCGCCATCTCCGGGTTTTGCGCGTACATCGCCGCTTCGGTCGCCCGTTTGGCAACCCGCGGGTCGCGCGTAGTCTTGGCAAGGTCGGCGTAGGCTTCGGCCGCCAAGCCGATTTCGCCGCGTTGTCCGGCCACTTCGCCGACCAACAACTTGAACAGGATGTCGCGGGTCAGGGCCTGCGCCGGCAACTGGGGTTGAGGCTCGATGCTGTTCGCCGATTTACCGGGAGTGCCATCGGCCAGCGTCGGGTGGACTGGTTTGGCCGCGGATGCGCACCCGGCCAAGGCGGTGGCGATGAGGAAGGCGGAAAGGTGACGGGGCATGGGCTGGGCAGATTCTCTGGCAGGTCGCTATGACCCTGCCAGCGGCTCAAGGTTCTGCGATTCTATCGCCCGAACGCCCCGATCACGCCGCTCACGATCAACACCCCGGCGAGGTTGAGCCAGAACCCGGCCCGCGCCATGCGCCCGATGTTGACGTGTCCGGTGCCATACACCACCGCGTTGGGCGGGGTGGCGACCGGCAGCATGAAGGCGCACGAAGCCGAGATCGCCGCCGGGAGCATGGTCCACTCGGGTGGCAGCCCGGTGGCCAGCGAGAAGCTGGCCAGCACCGGCATCATCAGGGTGGTGATGGCGGTGTTGGACGTGACTTCGGTGATGAAGGTGACCAGCAGGCAGATGGTCAGCATGATCAGCCACGGGTCGGCATCGCGCAGGGCGCCGAGCGAACCGGCCAGCTCGGCCGACAGTCCTGATGCCTGAAAGCCTTTGGCCAGCGCCAGCCCGCCGCCGAACAGCAGAATCACCTCCCACGGGATGCGGCTGGCGGTCGGCCAGTCCAGCAGGCGCTCGCCGGCGCGCGCCGACGACGGCCAGAGGAACAGCAGCAGCACGCCGAGCACCGCCACGGTCGAGTCGTCGACCAGCTTGCCGAGCCCTAGCAGCGGTGCCCAGCCGAGGCTGACGAGACTGCCGTCGGCGGCCACGCCGAGGTCGATCTTGCGGGTCACCCAGAGCAGGACCATGGCACCGAAGATCAGCGCCACGGCGCGCTCGTCACGACTGGTGAGGCCCAAGGCCCGCCATTCGCCCTGCAGCACGTCGCGCGCGGCGGCCGCGTCGCCGGCATGGCGGGGGATACCCTGGCGCAGCAGCAAAAAAGCCACCACGACCATCAGGATCGAGATCGGCAAGGCCACGCTCATCCAGTCGAAGAAGCCGGGCACCCTGCCGTCGAGTTTCTCCACGGCGGAGAGGTAGATGAGGTTGGGTGGCGTGCCAAGCGGTGTGGCGATGCCGCCGATCGAGGCACCCCATGCAATGGCAATACAGATCGCGCCGGCAAAACCGGCCACCTGCTGCGTGCGTTCGAGCCGCGCCACCAGCGCCAGAGCCACCGGCAGCATGATCAGCGTGGCGGCGGTGTTGGCGATCCACATCGAGGCCAGCGCCGTGGCCACCAGCATGCCGAGGATGAGTCGTCGAGGCGATGTGCCGACGCGCAGCAGCACCGCCAAGGCGAGGCGGCGGTGCAGCCCGCAGCGCTCGATGGCCAGCGCCGCCATGAAGCCGGCCATCATCAGCAGGATGAAGCGGTCCATGTAGGCGCCAGCGGTTTCCTCGGAGCCGAGCACGCCGGCGACCGGCAGCAGCAAGGCCGGCAACAGCGATGTCGCGGCGATGGGCAGCGCCTCCGTCACCCACCACAGCGCCACCCACAGCGTGATGCCGAGCATGCCCAGCGCAGGGCCCTGCAAGCCGGCGACGGCCACACCGGCCTTGCCGGCCAATATCAGCGCGAGCCCGACCAGGGGGCCGGCAACAATCGGCCAAGCGATCATCGGCGTATCGTGTGTCCGTGGGGTGGATAGGGCAATGTGCGTCAACTATAGGTGTTTGGCGCAGGCTTGGCGACGCTGCACCGCAACACGAATTCCCCAGTTTCTGTGGACAAGTTTGTGCACAGACCCCAATCGGCTCGCCGGCCGGGCTGACGAGCCATCGATGCGACACAGCTTGCGCAGAATTTGGGCAGCCGCAAAAATATTAAAAAATCAGCAATATGCAAAAGTGCGAAAGGCTTCTCGGGTGGCCCTGTCGTCGCGCCGTTTCGGGCACTCTTGGCGGGTTGGTGCCGAGTCTGACGGTGGACAAGCGCCGGTCGATCATCGGCGCCACGGCAGTCCGGCCCGGCGCCGTTTGCCTCAATCAGCGTTGGGGTCACACATCGCTCCACTCCAACATTCGGTGCAGGGGGCTGCGCGAGTCGGGTGGCCAACCCGCAGTTCCGGTGATAGACTGCGCGCCGCAGTAGCGGCAGGCGCGTAGCTCAGTTGGTTAGAGCACCACCTTGACATGGTGGGGGTCGTTGGTTCGAATCCAATCGCGCCTACCAGTCCGCTTCGTCGCTCTCGCGACCTGCTCATGACGCGCGGCCCGGCCGCGCTTTTGCGTTCATGTGGTCCGCAGCCTGCGGTCCGCTGGACCGGAGCCCCACAGTCCATGCCCAGCATCACCCTGCCCGACGGTTCCCAGCGCGCGTTCGACCACCCGGTGACGGTGGCCGAAGTCGCCGCGAGCATCGGCGCCGGTCTCGCCAAGGCGGCGTTGGCCGGTCGTGTCGATGGGCAACTGGTCGACACCAGCCACCGCATCGAGCGTGACGCCAGTCTGGCCATCGTCACCGTCAAGGACGCGGACGCGCTCGAACTGGTGCGCCACGACGCCGCGCACATCATGGCGCAGGCGGTGCAGGAGCTCTACCCCGGCACGCAGGTGACCATCGGCCCGGCGATCGAGGACGGCTTCTATTACGACTTCGCGCGCAGCGAGCCCTTTACGCCGGAGGACCTCGAGCGCATCGAGGCGCGCATGACCGAGATCGTCGGCCGCGACCTGCCGATCGTGCGCGAGGTCTGGAGCCGCGAGCAGGCGCGCGAGACCTTCGCCGCCATCGGGGAAAAGTACAAGGTCGAGATCATCGAGGACATCATCAAGCCCGGCGAGGAACTGAGCGTCTACCGTCAGGGCGAGTGGTTCGATGTCTGTCGCGGCCCGCATTTGCCCTCCACCGGCAAGTTGCCCAAGGCCTTCAAGCTGATGAAGCTGGCCGGCGCCTACTGGCGCGGTGACCACCGCAACGCCATGCTCCAGCGCATCTATGGCACCGCCTGGCTGCGCAAGGAAGACCTCGACGCCCACCTGCACCGTCTGGAAGAAGCCGAGAAGCGCGACCACCGGCGTTTGGGCCGCGCGCTGCACCTGTTCCACATGCAGGACGAGGCGCCGGGCATGGTGTTCTGGCACCCGCGCGGCTGGGTGCTGTGGCAGCAGGTCGAGCAGTACATGCGGCACAAGTTCGTCGAGTGGGGCTATCAGGAGGTGCGCACGCCCACGGTGATGGACCGCGTGCTGTGGGAGCGCTCCGGCCACTGGGAGAACTACCGCGACAACATGTTCACCACGGCCTCCGAGAACCGCGACTATGCGGTCAAGCCGATGAACTGCCCGGGCCACGTGCAGATCTTCAACAGCGGCTTGCACAGCTACCGCGACCTGCCGCTGCGCCTGGCCGAGTTCGGCTCCTGCCACCGCAACGAGCCCTCCGGCGCGCTGCACGGCCTGATGCGCGTACGCGCCTTCACCCAAGACGACGCACACATCTTCTGCCGCGAGGACCAGGTCGAGGCCGAGGTGGCCGACTTCATCCGCATGCTGCAGGCGGTATACGCAGACTTCGGCTTCGAGGACGTGCTGGTTAAGCTCTCCACCCGCCCGGCCAAGCGCGTCGGCAGCGACGACACCTGGGACCGCGCCGAACAGGCGCTCGACGCCGCGCTGCGCGCCAATGGCCTTGCCTTTGATCTGCAGCCGGGCGAGGGCGCCTTCTACGGCCCCAAGATCGAGTTCACGCTCAAGGACTCGCTCGGCCGCCTGTGGCAGTGCGGCACCATCCAGCTTGATTTCAACCTGCCCGAGCGCCTGGACGCCGAGTTTGTCGACGAGGACAACACGCGCAAGCGCCCGGTCATGCTCCACCGCGCCATCGTTGGCAGCATGGAGCGCTTCCTCGGTATCCTCATCGAACACCACGCCGGCGCCTTCCCCACTTGGCTCGCGCCGGTGCAGCTGGCGGTGCTCAATATCTCCGAAAGTCAGGCCGAGTACGCCACCGCAGTGGCCAGCCGTTTGAAAGAAAAAGGCTTTCGTGTCGAACTGGACTTGAGGAACGAGAAGATCGGCTATAAAATCCGGGAGCACAGCCTGCAGAAGCTGCCTTTCATGGTGGTGGTGGGCGACAAGGAAGTGGCTTCGCAAACGCTTGCCGTTCGCGGTCGTGGCGGGGCGGATCTCGGGTCGATGGGCCTTGACGGGCTCGTAGGCATGCTCGAGAAGTCCGTTGCCGAGCGTACCTAGAGCGGTTTTGTTTTTTGTGAGCGACCGTCAGCCGCGCGGTTTCGCGGCCTTCAAGGAGATCTGAACATCGCGCAAGAAAAAGACATGCGCATCAACGGCGAGATCACCGCACGTCAGGTGCGCTTGATCGGCGTTGATAACGAGCAGCTGGGTATCGTTTCACTGGAGACCGCCATGCAGATGGCGGGAGACGCGGACACCGATCTGGTCGAGATCGCGCCGACCGCCGAGCCTCCGGTGTGCCGGCTGATGGATTTCGGCAAGTTCAAGTACCGCGAGAGCAAGAAGCGGCACGAGGCCAAGCTCAAGCAGAAGCAGGTGCAGGTCAAGGAAGTCAAGTTCCGGCCCGGCACCGACGAAGGCGACTACCAGATCAAGCTGCGCAATCTGCTGCGCTTTCTGGAGGAGGGCGACAAGGCCAAGGTCACCTTGCGTTTTCGCGGACGCGAGATGGCGCATCAGGAGTTCGGCATCCGCCTGCTCGAGCGGGTGCGCGATGACCTCGGCGAAGTTGCTACGGTCGAGCAGTTTCCGAAGTTGGAAGGCCGCCAGATGATCATGGTGGTCGCGCCCAAGCGTAAGCAGTAGCGCGCGGGTGCATGGCGGGGCCTCACGGCCCCGAAACAAGGCGTGTCCGGGTCTGCAAGTGTCGCCAGACCACCCGGCGCGGTTTAAAACAGAGTGCCCCCACGGGCCGAGGAGTTGTCATGCCGAAGATGAAGACCAAGAGCAGTGCGAAGAAGCGCTTTCGCACGCTCGGCAGCGGCGCCGTCAAGCGCAGCCAGGCGTTTCTGCGCCACATCCTGACCAAGAAGGCGACCAAGCGTAAGCGTCAGTTGCGCGGCACCTCGCTGGTCCACGAAACCAATATCAAGAGCGTGCGTGCCATGCTCCCCTACGCGTAAGGAGATCACGACATGCCTCGCGTCAAACGTGGTGTGACCGCCCGCGCGCGTCACAAGAAGGTCCTCGCACTGGCCAAGGGTTACCGCGGCCGCCGCAAGAACGTCTACCGCATCGCCAAAGAAGCGGTGATGAAGGCCGGTCAGTATGCTTACCGTGACCGCCGCCAACGCAAGCGCCAGTTCCGTGCGCTGTGGATCGCCCGCATCAACGCCGCCTCGCGCGAGTGCGGCCTGAGCTACTCGGTGTTCATGAACGGCCTCAAGAAAGCCGCCATCGACATCGACCGCAAGGTGCTGGCCGATCTGGCCGTGTTCGACAAGGCGGCGTTCGCCAAGATCGCCGAACAGGCCCGCGCCGCCCTGCCGCAGTAAGTCGGTACGCCATGGGAGGGGGCTCACGCCCCCTTTTTTTGCGTCCGGCGCAGTCGGTCGCTGACGCAGTTCCCCGCGCCGGCACTTGCGCTGCCAGAATCTGCAGCCCGCAGCGGCCCTCACGCATCGCTCACCGCCCTCCCTTCCCGCCATGGACCCTCTCGACAGCCTGCAAGCCGAAGCCATCGCCGAGTTCGCCGCGATCGACAACCCGGACCTGCTGGAGCAGGCCAAGGGCCGCTATCTGGGCAAACAAGGGCTGATCACCGAGCGCATGAAGGCGCTCGGCGGCATGGACCCGGAGGCGCGCAAGGCCGAGGGCGCGCGCATCAACCGCGTCAAGACGGCGGTGGAGGATGCGCTCAACGCCCGTCGCGAGGCGCTGCGCGAAGCCGCTTTGCAGGCGCAACTGGCGGCCGAGGCGCTCGACGTGAGTCTGCCCGGCCGCGGCACCGGCAGCGGCGGCTGGCACCCGGTCACGCGGGTGCGCGAGCGCGTCTGCGAGCTGTTTGCCGGCATCGGCTTCGAGGTGGCCGACGGCCCCGAGATCGAGACCGATTTCTACAACTTCACGGCGTTGAACACGCCGGATGACCACCCGGCGCGGTCGATGCACGACACCTTTTACATCGAGGGCTCGGACCGCCTGCTGCGCACCCACACCAGCCCGATCCAGGTGCGCTTCATGCAGGACAATCGCCCGCCCCTGCGCATCGTCGCGCCGGGGCGCGTCTACCGGGTCGATTCGGATGCCACCCACTCGCCGATGTTTCACCAGATCGAGGGCCTGTGGGTCGACCGCGACGTCAGCTTTGCCGATCTGAAGGGCGTGGTGACGCAGTTCCTGCAGCGATTCTTCGAGCGCGAGGACCTGCAGGTGCGTTTCCGGCCGAGCTTCTTCCCCTTCACCGAGCCGTCGGCCGAGATCGACATGGCATGGGGCGACCGCTGGCTCGAGATCGGCGGCTGCGGCATGGTGCACCCCAATGTGCTGCGCCACGTCGACATCGACCCCGAGGCGTTTCGTGGATTTGCTTTTGGCTTCGGCATCGACCGTCTGGCCATGCTGCGCTACGGCGTGCGTGACCTGCGCCTGTTCTACGAGAACGACCTGCGCTTCTTGCGCCAGTTCGTCTAGGTCGCCGAGGGAGCGCGGATCATGAAGTTCTCCGAGAATTGGCTGCGTGAATGGGTGTCGCCGCGCGGCGACACCGAGGCCCTGGCCGACCTGCTGACCATGGCCGGCCTCGAGGTCGAGTCGCTTGAGCCAGCCGCGCCGCTCTTCAGCGGTGTGGTGGTGGGCGAGATCGTCGCCATCGCGCCGCACCCTGACGCCGACCGGCTGCGCGTCTGCCAAGTGGCCTGCGGCGCAGCCAAGCCGCTGACTATCGTCTGCGGCGCGCCCAACGCGGCGCAAGGTCTCAAGGCGCCGCTCGCCGTGGTCGGCGCCAAGTTGCCCGGCGGTCTGGAGATCGGCAAGGCGAAGATGCGTGGTGTTGAGAGCTTCGGCATGCTCTGCTCGGCCAAGGAACTCGGCATCTCGGCCGAGGCGAGCGGTCTGCTCGAATTGCCGGCCGACGCGCCGGTGGGTGCCGACATTCGCCAGTACCTCGACCTCGCCGACACCGTGATCGAGCTCAAGCTGACGCCGAACCGAGGGGATTGCCTGAGCATCGCCGGGCTGGCGCGCGAGGTGGCGGCGCTCAGTGGTGCCAAGGCCGAGGCCATGCCGGCGCAGGACCCGGCCGCGGCGCATGCCGAGGCGCGCGGCATCGCGGTGCCGGCCGGCGCCGACTGCCCGGTGTATCTGGGCCGTGTGTTCACCGGCATCGACACCACCGCGCAGACGCCGGCGTGGATGCGGCGGCGCATCGAGCGTGCTGGCCAGCGCTGCGTGTCGCTGGTGGTCGACATCACCAATTATGTGATGCTCGAACTCGGCCAGCCGCTGCACGCTTTCGACGACGCCAAACTGACCGGCGACATCGTCGTGCGCCGCGCCAACGCTGGCGAGCGCATCGCCCTGCTCGACGGCAGCGAAGCGACGCTGGACGACTCCTTCCTGGTCATCGCCGATGGCACCGGTGCGCAGGCGGTGGCTGGCGTGATGGGCGGGGCGCACTCGGCCGTGACGCCTGAGACCACCCGCGTCTTCCTCGAGAGCGCGCATTTCACGCCAGGCGTCATCGCCGGTCGCGCGCGGCGCCTGAACGTGGGCAGCGAGGCGGCGCACCGCTTCGAGCGCGGCGTCGACCCGACCCTGCCGGCACGCGCCATGGCGCGTGCCGGGCAGCTGCTGGTCGAGTTGGCCGGTGCGCAGTCCGGGCCGCTGACCGCGATTCGCCAACCTTTGCCGCAGCGCGCGGCGATCCGCCTGCGCGAGTCGCGGGCCAACGCGGTGATCGGCGTCGCGCTGGGCAGCAAGACCATTGCCGGAATACTGGATCGGCTTGGTCTGGCGCACCAGAAGAACGGCGACGCCTGGACCGTGACGGTGCCACAGCACCGCTTCGACCTGAGCATCGAGGAAGACCTGATCGAGGAACTGGTGCGCGTGCACGGTTACCAGCAGGTGCCGGTGCGCGCGCCGCTGGCCAGCCTCGGCATGCCGCCGCGCGGCGAGTCGGTGCTCAAGGTGGCCGGGCCGGCTGCGCGTCTGGCTCTGCGCGACTACCAGGAAGTGATCACTTACTCCTTCATCGACGAAGCGGATGAGACGGCTTTGCATGGCAACGCCGCCCCGGTGCGGCTGGCCAACCCGATTGCCCGCCAGATGGCGGTGATGCGCTCGAGCCTGCTTGCCGGCTTGCTCGGGGTGCTGCGCGGCAATCTGGCGCACCGGCAGCCGCGCGTGCGCATCTTCGAGCGTGGCCGGGTATTCCTCGGCCTTGGTGAGACCGGTGGCGTGGCCGCCACCGACACTGCGGCTCAGCAACCCGAGCGCCTCGGCGGGCTGGTTTGGGGTGGCGCGGTGGACGAGCAGTGGGGCACGCCGGCGCGCGCCGTGGACTTCTTTGACGTCAAGGCCGACCTCGAGGCGGTGCTGGCGCCGCACGCGCTCGCCGCCGAACCGTGGACCGGGCACCCGGCGCTGCACCCGGGCCGCGCCGCGCGCCTGAGTGTGGCCGGTCGCGACATCGGCTGGCTCGGTGAACTGCACCCGCGTGCGGTGCAGGCCCTCGACCTCGGCCGCGCGCCAGTGGTGTTCGAGATCGACCTGGCCGCGCTGCCGCCGCCTGGCGTCGCCAACGCCGAGCCTCCGGCGCGCACACCCGCTGTGCGGCGCGACATCGCGGTGGTGGTGGACGAGGCGGTGCAGTGGCGACAGATTGCCGCGGCCATTGCCGAACCACCCATCGAGTTTCTCCAAGATGTCTCACCATTTGACATCTATCGGGGCCAAGGCATTGAATCTGGTAAGAAAAGCCTTGCCATTGCGATGGCCATCCAAGATACTCGCAAGACCTTCACCGATGCCGAGATCGAAGCCGTAGTGTCTGCGGTGATCGGGCGTCTGGTGTCGACGGTCGGCGCATCCCTCCGGCAGTGACTCATTCAAGGACCTGGCAGTGACCACCCTCACCAAAGCGGAACTCGCGGAACTCCTCTTCGAACGTCTGGGCCTGAACAAGCGCGAGGCCAAAGACATGGTCGAGGCATTCTTCGAGGAGATCCGCTCGGCGCTCGAGGCCAACGAGACGGTCAAGCTCTCGGGCTTCGGCAACTTCCAGCTCCGTGACAAGCCGCAGCGCCCTGGGCGCAACCCGAAGACCGGCGAGGAGATCCCGATCAGCGCGCGGCGCGTGGTCACCTTCCACCCATCGCAAAAGCTCAAGTCCGCGGTCGAGGCCGCCGCAGGTGCAGACGGCTGACCTCGCCCCCCTGCCGCCGATCCCGGCCAAGCGCTACTTCACCATCGGTGAGGTGAGCGAGCTCTGCCAGGTCAAGGCGCACGTGTTGCGCTACTGGGAGCAGGAGTTCACCCAGCTGCGGCCGGTGAAGCGGCGTGGCAACCGTCGCTACTACCAGCACCACGAGGTGCTGCTGATCCGCCGCATCCGCGAGCTGCTCTACGGCCAAGGCTTCACCATCCAGGGCGCGCGCCAGCAACTCACTGCGGCGCCGCGCAATGGTACTGCGCCGGAATCCGAGGACGCCCCGGCGGCCGCCGCGGCGCCAGCGCCGGTTCAGTCGAAGGCCCCGGCCCTGCCGGCTGCGGTCCGTGCCGAGCTGTTGGCCATACGCGACCTGCTCCTGGGCGAGGCCTGAGCCGCAGCGCTGCTATAATCGCGTCTTCGTCGGGGCGTAGCGCAGCCTGGTAGCGTACCTGCATGGGGTGCAGGTGGTCGGAGGTTCGAATCCTCTCGCCCCGACCACTCTCCCCGGACCCGCGGCCCCGATGCGCATCCTCATCAGCAACGACGACGGCTACTTCGCGCCCGGTATCAACGCGCTTGCTCGGGCCATGGCGGAATTGGGCGATGTCACCGTGGTGGCGCCCGAGCGCGACCGCAGCGGCGCCTCTAACTCGCTCACGCTGGACCGGCCGCTCACCGTGCGTGAGGCGCCCGGCGGTTTCCTGTTCGTCGATGGCACGCCCACCGACTGCGTCCATCTGGCGGTGACCGGCCTGCTCGACCAGGTGCCGGATGTGGTGGTCTCGGGTGTGAACGCCGGCGCCAATATGGGCGACGACACCATCTATTCGGGCACCGTCGCCGCCGCCACCGAAGGGTATCTGCTGGGCATCCCGGCGATCGCCGTGTCGCTTGCCTCGCGTAACGGTCTGCATTTTGATGCCGCAGCGCGGGTGGCGGTGGATCTGGTGCGGCAATGGATCGATGCGCCGCCGGCCGAGGGCCCGGCGCTGCTCAATGTCAATGTGCCCGACCTGCCCTACGAGCGCCTCGGACCGCCGGAGGTGGTGCGTCTGGGCAAGCGGCACAAGGCCGAGCCGGTGGTGCCCGCCACCAACCCGCGTGGCGAGACGGTGTATTGGGTCGGTGCCGCCGGCGCGGCAGCCGACGCCGGCCCCGGGACCGACTTCTTTGCCGTGCAACAGGGGCGTGTCGCCATTACTCCGCTGCAACTCGACCTCACCCACACCGGCCAGCTCGCTGCCGTGCGCGACTGGCTCGGGCGCCGCGGCTGAGCCAGCTGGCCGCGGCAGCCATGAACCCGCGCCTCGCCGGCATCGGCATGACCTCGGAGCGCACCCGCACGCGGATGGTCGAGCGTCTGCGCGGCCAAGGTATTCGCGACGAGGCCGTGCTGGCGGTGATGCAGCAGGTGCCGCGCCACATCTTTGTCGACGAGGCCTTGGCCAGCCGTGCCTACGAGGACTCGGCACTGCCGATCGGCCACGGCCAGACCATCTCGCAGCCTTTCATCGTCGCGCGTATGGCCGAGCTGTTGCGCCAAGGCGAGAACCTCGCGCGTGGCGGCGGCAAGGTGCTCGAGATCGGTACCGGATGCGGCTACCAGGCGGCCGTGCTGGCACGCCTGTTCGGCGAGGTCTGGTCGGTTGAGCGCATCGGCGCCTTGCAGGCGCAGGCGCGCCGCGCGACCCGCGAGCTGCGCCTGCTCAACCTGCGCTTCAAGCACGCCGACGGCATGCAGGGCCTGCCCGAAGCGGCGCCCTTCGACGGCATCACGGTGGCGGCAGCCGGCCTGCAGGTGCCGCCGGCGCTGCTCGAGCAACTCGCGGTGGGTGGCCGGCTGCTGATGCCGGTGGGTGGGCCGACGCAGGTGCTGCGGGTGGTCGACCGCAGCGCCGACGGTTACCACGAGCAGACGCTCGACGCGGTGCGCTTCGTGCCGCTGCTGGCCGGCATCCGCTAGCAGCGCGCCGGGGGGGCGCGGCGGCTGACCCCCGGGGTGGGCGGCACGGGTGAATTTCTTTCTGGCGTGGAAACTATGCCGCTGCTTCGTGGTACAAAGAGTGTCGGGCGTTTGTCTAGGACGCTTTGACCAGATCATCCATCGTTTCCGGTGACCAGCGTCCTGTGAGACGGCCCGTGGAAGAATCATCAAGAAAGGACCCCGAGCGATGCGCCACCCGCGGCAGGCCGACGATATTGAGCTCTACGAGGACGATGATGATCGCGAAGCGGACGCTCCTGGTGCCGACGCCGAGGAGCCGGTCGTCACCGAATCGGAGGAACGCTCGCCGGCGGCCGAAGAGTTCGGCAGCGATACCACTCAGATGTACCTCAACGAGATCGGCCGCAGCCCGCTGCTGACGCCGGCCGAGGAGTTTGAACTGGCCTGCCGCTCGCAGCAGGGTGACCCGATCGCGCGCGAGCGCATGATTCGGCAGAACCTGCGGCTGGTGGTGAACATTGCCAAGCACTACATGAACCGCGGTCTGCCGCTGCTCGACCTGATCGAGGAGGGCAACCTCGGTCTGATCCACGCGCTGGAGAAGTTCGACCCGCACCGCGGCTTCCGCTTCTCTACTTATGCCACGTGGTGGATCCGCCAGAACGTCGAGCGCGCCATCATGAATCAGGCGCGCACCATCCGCTTGCCGGTGCACGTCATCAAGGAACTCAACGGCGTGCTCAAGGCGTTCCGGCACCTTGAGCAGCAGACCGGGGTGGAACCGCGTCCGGAGGATGTTGCGCACCTGCTCGACCGCCCGGTCGAGGAGGTGCGCCGCATCCTGCAACTCAACGAGCGCATGGCTTCGCTCGATGCACCGCTTGACGACGACTCTTCGCTGAGCATCGGCGATGCAGTGCCAGACGACCAAGCCATGCCGCCCGATGTGCTGTTGCAGACGCAGGAGATCGAGCAATACCTGCATGAGTGGCTGGGTGAACTCAATGAACGTCAGCGCACCGTCATCGTGCACCGCTACGGCCTCTACGACGCCGACGTCTACACCTTGGAAGAACTTGCCAGCCGCATGCACCTGACCCGCGAGCGGGTGCGCCAGATCCAGCTTGAAGCGCTAAAGCAACTCAAAAGCATATTGCGGCGCAACCGCGTCACCCGCGACGTCCTCCTCTAGAAGCTGCTCCGGTGGCCGTCTGCGGCTTGGCTTAGACGCCCGAGTCTGACGCAGCCGGTATTGGCGTCGCCGCCCCTGCGCTATCATCCGCGCCTTCTCTGCGGAGACTCGCCATGCGCTTTCATTTCCCGATCATCATCATCGACGAGGACTTCCGTTCGGAGAACGCCTCCGGCCTCGGCATCCGCGCGCTGGCCAAGGCCATTGGCGAAGAGGGCATCGAGGCGATCGGCGTCACCAACTACGGCGACCTGACCTCCTTTGCGCAGCAACAGAGCCGCGCCTCGGCCTTCATCCTCTCGATTGACGATGAGGAGTTGGCCAATGAGGAAGAAGAGACCATCGCCGAACTGCGCACGTTCGTCGGCGAGATCCGCCGCCGCAACGCCGAGATCCCGATCTTTTTGCACGGCGAGACGCGCACCAGCCGGCACATCCCCAACGACGTCCTGCGTGAACTGCACGGCTTCATCCACATGTACGAGGACACGCCGGAATTCATCGCGCGCTATGTGGTGCGCGAGGCGCGCAGCTACCTCGACTCGCTGGCGCCGCCGTTCTTTCGCGCGCTGACCCACTACGCCGCCGACGGTTCCTACTCATGGCACTGCCCGGGCCACTCGGGCGGGGTGGCCTTCCTCAAGAGCCCGGTGGGGCAGATGTTCCACCAGTTCTTCGGCGAGAACATGCTGCGCGCGGACGTGTGCAACGCGGTGGACGAACTCGGCCAGCTACTCGACCACACCGGCCCGGTGGCCGACTCGGAGCGCAACGCGGCGCGCATCTTCAACGCCGACCATCTGTACTTTGTCACCAACGGCACCAGCACCAGCAACAAGATGGTCTGGCACAACAGCGTGGCGCCGAACGACATCGTGGTGGTCGACCGCAACTGCCACAAAAGCGTGTTGCACTCGATCATCATGTGCGGCGCGATCCCGGTGTTCCTGACGCCGACGCGCAATCACTTCGGCATCATCGGGCCGATCCCGCTGTCCGAGTTCAGCCCCGAGAACATCCGCGCCAAGATCGCCGCCAACCCCTTTGCGCGCGAGGCCGGCAACATCAAGCCGCGCATCCTCACCATCACGCAGAGCACCTACGACGGCGTGCTCTACAACGTCGAGACGCTCAAGGAACTGCTCGACGGCGAGATCGATGTGCTGCACTTCGACGAGGCCTGGCTGCCGCACGCCGCCTTCCACGACTTCTACGGCGACTACCATGCCATCGGCGAGGGCCGGCCGCGCTGCAAGGACTCGATGATCTTCTCGACGCAGTCCACCCACAAGCTCCTTGCAGGCTTGTCGCAGGCCAGCCAGATCCTGGTGCAGGACGCCGAGAACGTGCAGCTCGACCGCGACGTGTTCAACGAGGCCTACCTGATGCACACGTCCACCAGCCCGCAGTACTCGATCATCGCCAGTCTGGACGTGGCTGCGGCAATGATGGAGCCGCCGGGCGGCACCGCGCTGGTCGAGGAATCACTGGCCGAAGCGCTGGATTTTCGCCGCGCCATGCGCAAGGTCGACGAGGAATGGGGTGCCGACTGGTGGTTCAAGGTCTGGGGCCCGGATGATCTGTCGGAAGAAGGCCTGGAAGAGCGCGAGGCCTGGATGCTCAAGGCCGACGACCGCTGGCATGGCTTCGGCAGCATGGCCGACGGCTTCAACATGCTCGACCCGATCAAGGCCACCATTATCACCCCGGGCCTGGACGTGGACGGCGACTTTGCCGACTGGGGCATTCCGGCCGGCATCGTCACACGCTATCTGTCGGAGCACGGCGTGATCGTCGAGAAGACCGGGCTCTACAGCTTCTTCATTATGTTCACCATCGGCATCACCAAGGGCCGCTGGAACACGCTGGTGGCGGCCCTGCAGCAGTTCAAGGACGACTACGACCGCAACCAGCCGCTGTGGCGCGTGCTGCCGGAGTTCGTGCAGAAGCACCCGCGCTACGAACGGGTCGGCCTGCGCGACCTGTGCCAGCAGATCCACTCGGTGTATGCCGAGAACGACATCGCCCGTCTGACCACCGAGATGTACCTGTCGGACATGGTTCCGGCCATGAAGCCGGCCGACGCCTTCGCCCGCATGGCGCACCGCGAGATCGAGCGGGTGCCGGTGGACCAGCTAGAAGGGCGCATCACCAGTGTGCTGCTGACGCCGTACCCGCCGGGTATCCCGCTGCTGATCCCGGGCGAGCGCTTCAATGCCACCATCGTGCGCTTCCTCAAGTTCGCGCGCGATTTCAATGCGCGCTTCCCCGGTTTCGAGACCGACATCCACGGCTTGGTGAAGGACGAGACCGGAAACGGCGAGGTCGACTACTACGTCGACTGCGTGCGCGCCGATGCCTGAGCCCGGCGCTTGAGTCGGGCGCAGGGGGTGGCGTTGAGCGGGGGCGTGGCTGCGGCGGCAGCGGGCCTGACCTTGCCCGCGGCGCGCAGCGCTCCCTGCAGTGTGCCGCTACGCCCGGCGGCCGAGGTGGTGGCGCGCGCGACGGCCCGCGCTGCGCACGGCCCGCTCATCCTCATTTCGCGTTCGGGCGCCCTGCGGGCGCTGGCGCAGTTGCGCGCGGCGCTGCCGGGAGTGAGTGTTCACTACGCGGTAAAAGCCTGTGCCGAGAACCCTCTGCTGGCTGCGCTGGCGGAGGCCGGTTGCGGCTTCGAACTGGCTTCGGCCGGAGAGTTGCCGGCGCTGGCGGGGGTGGACGTGGCGCCCGAGCGGCTGCTGTGCGGCAACCCGGTGCGCGCGGCGGCGCAGACGGACGCCCTGCACGCGGCCGGTGTGCGCCTGTTTGCGGTGGATTCGGCGGAGGAGGTGGCGCGGACTGCGCGCGCTGCGCCGGGCGCGCGCCTGCTGCTGCGGGTGGCGGTGCCGGGCGTGCCGTCAGCCGAGGGGCGCGGCGCGGCTCCGGATGCGGGCCCTGTCAGCCCGTCGGCGGCTGGGTCCGACGCCATGGCGGAGCCGGCTTGGTGGCCGATGCGCGACACCTTCGGCGCTGCGCCCGAGGACGTCGCCGCCATCGTCGCCGCCGCCAGTGACCACCAAATGGACATCGCCGGTGCGTGTTTCCACGTCGGTTCGCAGTGCACCGAGCCGGCTGCCTGGGTGCGTGGCGCGCACGCCGCCGCGGCGGCGCTGCAGGCGGCCCGCGCTGCCGGCCACAGCGCCAATGTGTTGAGCCTCGGCGGCGGCTTCCCGGTGGTGCTGGAGGGGACCTGCGGGCCGCTGACGGCCGGCGGTACCGCCGATCATGGGGACGCGAGCCCGCCCGCTGGGCCCACCGGCGAGACGCCCACCGTCGAAGCCATTGGCACGGCGCTGGCCCCCGCACTGGCAGCCTTGCCGACGGGCGTGCAGCTGCTGGCGGAACCGGGGCGTTACATCGTCGCCAGCGCCGGGGTGCTGCTGACGCGCGTCACCGCCACCCGCAGCCACCGTGGCGCGCGCTGGCTGCAACTCGACTGCGGCCTGCACAACGGCCTGATCGAGTCGGCACGCGGCCTGCCTTACCGCATCCGGCCGCTGCGCGGCAGCGGCGCGAGGGTGGTGTGGCGCATCGCCGGCCCGAGTTGCGATGGGGCCGACGTGCTGCCCGGCGAGTGGCTGCTGCCGGCCGGCACTGCAGAGGGCGACTGGCTCGCCATCGACGGCGCGGCGGCCTACGCGCAGAGCCGCGCCAGTCGCTTCAATGGCCTGCCGCTTCCGGTCACGCGGGTGGTGGACTAGGGCGCATCCGGTTGGCGCAATTTGACCGAATCGCGCCGCCCGCGCAGCCGGATGTTGAGCATCTCCACCGCGACCGAGAAGGCCATGGCGAAGTAGATGTAGCCCTTGGGGATGTGGAAGCCGACGCCCTCAGCCACCAGCGCCATGCCGACCAGGATGAGGAAGGACAGCGCCAGCATCTTGACGGTCGGGTGGCGGTCGACGAAGTCGCCGATCGGTTTGGCTGCGAACATCATCATGGCAACGCTGAGCAGGATGGCGGTCACCATCACCGCCACGTGGTCGACCATGCCCACTGCGGTGATCACCGAGTCGAGCGAGAAGACGATGTCGACGATCATGATCTGCACCAACGTTGCCGCGAATCCGGCGCGGGCAACCTTGCCGGCGCTCGGCACCTCCTCCTCCCCCTCGAGCGCGCCGTGCACCTCGTGGGTGGCCTTCCAGATCAGGAACAGGCCGCCGCCGAGAAGGATCAAGTCGCGCCCGGAGATGTCGCGGCCCAGCACCTCGAACAGCGGCTCGGTGAGGCGCATGATCCACGCCAGCGTGAGCAGCAGCGCCAGCCGGCTGACCATGGCCAGGGCCAAGCCGGCGCGGCGCGCGAAATCGCGCCGTTCCGGCGGCAAACGGCCGACCAGGATGGAGATGAAGATGATGTTGTCGATGCCGAGCACCACCTCGAGTGCGGTGAGCGTGGCGAGGGCGATCCAGGCGTTGGGGTCGGAGAGCCAGGCGAGATCCATGGGGCGAGGGGAGCAGTGTGGGCGAGGGTGACGGGAAGCTTGATCGTGGCACGCGGACGCGCTTGTCGGCGCCGGCTTAGAATGCCTGAATCGGCAAAGATTGCATCGGCCAGATGACCATCAACCAGATCGCCACCCCAGAGCTTGAGGATTGGTACCGGCTTAACATCGGGCGCGGTTGCAGCTTGGACCAACTGCACGATTCGCTGTTGCAGGCCGGCTATGCGGCCACCTTTGCGCTGGATTTTCTGCGATGGCGCAGTGGTGGCGAGTGGCAGCCCAAGCCGGTGCAGGCCGGGGCCGCTGGCGATCCTGCAGTTACCGGCCCGGCCGGCGGCGGTGCCACCACCGATGGTGGGGAGACGATCGTGGCGCGCGCGCTGGCCGACCACGCCGGCAAGCCCGCGCTCGAAGCCTGGTGGGCGCGTTGCGACGAACTGGCCGCGGCCAGCCACATCGACCTCGGCGACCGCGCGGCGCGCATCACCGGCCGCCACGTCCGCAACGGCATCTTCTTTTTGCGCGGCGTGCTCTCGCCCGAAGAATGCGATGCCATGGTCGCGGCATCGGTGGCGCGCATCCACGACTCCACGGTGGTCGATCCGACCACCGGCCAGTTCGTGCCGGACCACCGGCGCACCAGTCAGGGCACCCATTTTGCGCGCGCCGCAAACCCGGTGGTGGCGGCCGTGGAGCAGCGCCTGGCGCGGCTTTCAGGTCTGCCCGAACCCAATGGCGAAGGCCTGCAGATCCTCCATTACCGAGTCGGCGGCGAGTACCGCCCGCACTTCGATTATTTCGATCCGGCCACGCCCGGCTGCGCCCTGCAACTCAAGCACGGCGGCCAGCGGCTGCTCACCATAATCCTCTATCTGAATGACGTGGAAGCCGGTGGCGGCACCATCTTTCCCGAACTCGGGCTCGAGTTTCTGCCGGAGAAGGGCGCCGCGCTGCTGTTCGCGTCGATGACGCGCGAAGGCGCACTGCAGCCGCTCTCGCTGCATGGCGGCAGCCCGGTCACGGCCGGTGTCAAGTGGATCGCCACGCGCTGGATCCGCGTCGGTACCTACGTCTGATGACCGACACGCGCGCGCGGCCCTCTCCAGACGCCCGCCGGCGCGGTTAAGATGCGCCGGTCGCGCGGCAGGCGCGGGGGCTAACCCGTCGCCCTCGGCAGCGCCCCGCACCGCGCCCGCCCCATCCCCTCCCCCCAATGCAGGCCACACCACCATGTTCAAAGCCGTCGAAGCCTTTCTCGAGAAGCTGATCTTTGCCAGCCGCTGGATCCTGGCGCCGTTCTACCTCGGCCTGATTGGCGGGTTGCTCATGCTGCTGTACAAGTTCGGCGAGGGCTTCATGCACTCGCTGCACCACCTGCAGACGGTGAGCGAACAGGAGGCGGTGATGGACATCCTGGCGCTGATCGACATGTCGCTCGCCGCCAATCTGGTGCTGATCGTGATCTTTGCCGGCTGGGAGAACTTCGTCTCCAAGCTCAACATCGACGACCACGAGGACCGCCCGGAGTGGATGGGCCACGTCGACTTCTCCAAACTCAAACTCAAGCTGCTGGCGTCGATCGTCGCCATCTCGGCCATTCAACTGCTGCGCGCCTTCATGCAGGTGGGTGAGTACAGCAACGAGCACCTGGCGTGGATGGTCGGCATCCACATGACCTTCGTGGTGTCGGGGCTGATCCTCGCCATCATGGACAAGGTGTCGGATGGCGGCCACGGCGGGGACAAGGGCGGGCATTGACGCGGCGCTGTTTGCCAACAGCGGGAATCCCGCGGCCCCCAGCGGGCCGCGCTGCGGGTGTCGAAGTGCTTCGCGGTCAGGTGCGGGCGGATTTCACACTTGACGCTGGTTGTTCTATCCGGAGGTTGCACGGCGAGATACCATAACGTCATCATGGTTATGGTCAGGAGCCTCTGACATGAGACGCAGCACGACAATCAAGCGCATGCCCCTCCTGCAAGGCATTGCGGCGGCACTCGCCTGCATGTTGGCGGGATCGGCAGGTGCTGCTCCGCCGGTCGGTGCAATGACCGGCGCCGAGTGGCCGACCGCACTGGGCACTGCCCAAGGGACGCGCTACAGCAGCCTCGCCCAGATCAATGCCGGCAATGCCGCCGGCTTGGTCGAAGAATTCTCGATGCCTACCGGCATCCGCGCCGGCCATCAGGGCCAGCCGCTGGTGGTCAGCATAGGCGGCAAGCCGCGCATGTTCGTCGTCACGCCATACCCCAACCGGCTCATCGCGCTCGATACGGCCGGCAAGGTGGTGTGGACCTATACGCCCTCCAACCGCGAATACGCGCAGGGCGTGGCCTGCTGCGACGTGGTCAACCGCGGCGCTGCCTATGCCGCCGGCAAGGTGGTCTACAGCCTGCTCGATGGCTCGGTGGTGGCGGTCGACGCATCCACCGGCAAGCAGGTCTGGCGCACCACCGTCGGTGCGGTGAGCAAGGGCGAGACGCTGACCGGCTCGCCGATCATCGTCGGCGACAAGGTCATCGTCGGCAATGCCGGGGCCGAACTCGGCATCCGCGGGTGGGTGGCCGGGCTCAGCCTTGCCAACGGCAAGCTGGTCTGGAAAGCCTTCAACACTGGTCCCGACAGCGACGTCAAGATCAACGCGTCCAACAACTTCTATGCCAAGGACAAGGGCACCAACCTCGGCACGTCGACCTGGCAGTCCCCCGGCGCCAGCCTCTGGCAGCAGGGCGGATCGACCGTGTGGGGGTGGTTCACCCACGACCCGGACCTCAAGCTGGTCTACTACGGCACCGCCAATCCGGGTGTGTGGAACCCCGACATGCGCCCCGGCGACAACAAGTGGAGCGCAACGATCTTCGCGCGTGACCCGAACACGGGGGTTGCCAAGTGGGCCTACCAATTGACCCCCCACGACGGCTGGGACTTCGATGCCATGAACGAGGCGATCGTCATTCCGGCACCGTCCGGCGTGGCCACCGTCAAGGGCAAGGTGTTGGTCCATTTCAACAAGAACGGCTTTGCCTACATGCTCGACGCGTGGACCGGCAGGGTGGTCAAGGCCGATCCGTTTGTGCATGTGAGCTGGGCCAGCGATGTGAACCTCGCCACCGGGCAGCCGACGGTGGTTCCCGCCATGAATCCGCACGAGGGCCAAGTCACCCCGGGTGTGTGTCCGTCTCCGCTCGGCGGCAAGGAGTTCGCGCCTGCCGCTTACTCCAACTCGACCGGTCTCTTTTACATCCCGGGCATCAATTTCTGCACGTCGCACGAGCCGCTCAAGGCCGTGTACATCCCGAGCACGCCCTTCGTCGGCGACGACCTCGGTTTCTCGCCCGACTTCGACACCACCACGGCACCGTCGGCGCCGGTGATCGTGCCGCCCGGTTCCCCGGTGGGCTTCCGTGCACTCGGCGAGTTCATCGCCTGGGACCCGGCCACGGCGAGCAAGGCATGGTCTATCGCCGAGGCGCTACCGCTCTGGGGTGGTGTGCTGGCGACAGCCGGCAACGTGGTCTTCTACGGCACGCTGGACGGCTGGTTCCGGGCGGTGGATGCCCGCGACGGAACTGTGCTGATGAGCACGCTGTTCGACTGCGGCGTGATCGGCAACCCGATCACCTATGTCGGCGCCGACGGCAAGCAGCGTGTCGCCGTGTATTCCGGTATTGGTTGGTTGCCCGGGGCGTTCGCCGGCGGCGCGTGTCCGGCGCGGCTCGACGGCGACGGCAACGAGAAGGAAGGTGAAGACTACGGCAGGGCCTCGCGCGCGGTCGCGCCCATGGCATCGGTGCCGGGCGGCGGGGCGTCCAGCGGCGTGCTGCACGTGTTCCGCCTGCCTTGAGCGGCCGCTACCGTTTGCCCGCCACGCTTTGGAGAAGATCATGAAATCTACGACAGCCTTTGTTCTGGTCGCCGCCGCGGCGGTTCTTGCCGGTGCGGCCATCCCTTTGGACCGCGGTGCTTTTGCCGCCACCGGTGTGGGCGGGGGCAGTGGCCTCGGCCCGGTGACCGGGGCCGCCGCCGAGGGCCGCAAGCTCTGGCTTAAACTCAACTGCAGCGGCTGCCACGGCGCGCACGACGAGGGCGGTATGGGGCCGAGCATCCACCACGAGGCCGATGACGTGGCTGAGGCGGTGCTGCAGGGCAAGGGCGAGGGCATGCCCGCCTATTCGGGGCGCGTCACCCGTGCCCAACTCGCTTACCTGAGTGCCTATCTGCGCAGCATCGACACGGCCGGCGAGCCGCGTTTCACGCACTGGTGGGAGGCGACGCCGAGTCGCTGAAAGGCCCAATGCCACATTGGTTGTGGCGCCCAAGACAGGAATCGAACCTGTGACCTACCGCTTAGGAGGCGGTCGCTCTATCCACTGAGCTACGAGGGCGGGCACCGGATTCTAACGTTCCGCCGGCCCTGCACGGCGCTTCAACCCCTGCAGCGCGGCCACCAGCATGGCGCCGGCGCCCAGTGCCAGCAGCAGGTCGGGTGGGTGCAGCGGGCCGAAGCCGAACAGCCGCGCTGCCGCCGGCCAGTGCAGCAGCGCCGCCACGCTCAGCGTCACTGGCGCCGCCACCGCCAGC
Organism: Rhodocyclaceae bacterium; assembly: GCA_018882975.1. Lineage (GTDB taxonomy): Bacteria > Pseudomonadota > Gammaproteobacteria > Burkholderiales > UBA3065 > UBA3065. Next base: position 42,047 of record VEQZ01000008.1, read on the forward strand.
AGCACGGCGTGCCGCGAGCCGCGCAGGCCTTCGAACCCGCCACCGAAGCGCCGGTGCACCAACACCAGCGCGAACACGCACAGCACCAGCGTGACAAAGACCAGCGCGCGCACCTCGTCGGGCGGCATGCCGCGCCGCAACGCCAGCAGGTAGAGCGCCGCGCAGAGGCTCCACGCTGCCGCGCCGTGCAGCAGCGCGCGCGCCATGTCGGCGAGGCTCAGCAGCGGTTCGTCGGGGCGCCGCGGCGGGCGCGACATCAGCGTGCGCTCGGCCGCCTCGGCCTCGAACACCAGCGAGCAGACCGGGTCGATGGCCATCTCCAGCAGGGCGATGTGCAGCGGGCCGAGGATCAGCGGCAGGCCGAGCAGCAGCGGCAGCAGCGCCAGCCCGGCCACCGGCACGTGCACGGCAAAGATGAAGCGTACCGCCTTGCGCAGGTTGTCGCCGATGCGCCGGCCCAGACAGATGGCAGCGACCATGGCGCCAAAGTCGTCGTGCAGCAGCACCAGCGCGGCGGCCTCGCGGGCGACATCGCTGCCGCGCTCGCCCATGGCGATGCCGATGTCGGCGGCCTTGAGCGCGGGCGCGTCGTTGACGCCGTCGCCGGTCATCGCCACCACCTCGCCGCCGGCCTGCAGCGCACGCACGATGCGCAGCTTCTGCTCCGGCCGGATGCGCGCACAGACGCTGACGCCGACCAGCCGCTGCCGCAGCGCGGTGTCGTCGAGCCTGTCGATGTCGGCGCCGCCGAGCACGCCTTCGCCGTCGGCCAGGCCGGCCTGCCGCGCGATCGCCAGCGCCGTGGCCGGGTGGTCGCCGGTGATCATGAGCACGCGGATGCCGGCGGCGCGGCACTGCGCCACCGCAGCCGGCACGCCCGGCCGCAGTGGGTCGGCCAGACCGACCAGGCCGAGCAGTCGCAGCGCGGGCGGCCGCTCGAGCGGCTCGTTTGCCTGCGCGGCAGGCCATGGCAGCACCGCGTCTGCCACCGCCAGCACCCGCAGGCCGTACGAGGCCATGTCGGCAGCGGCGGCCAGCGCGGCGTGCGCGGCATCGCCGTCGAGGTTGCACAGCGGGAGCACCGCCTCCGGCGCGCCCTTGCAGGCCACGCGCGACTGCCCGGGCGCCGGGTGTGCGTGCCATAGCCGCAGCATGAAAGGCCGGCTGGCGGTGGCCGACCGGGTGCCGGCGGCATGCAACCCGGGCGGGGCGGGAGCCACTGCGTGCAGGGCGCGCTCCATCGGGTCGATGGGCGTGTTGCTGCAGGCCATGCGGGCGGCTTGCAGCAAGTCCCGGGCGGGGTCGGCAGCCGCAGCCGCATTCCTACCCTCACCCGTATCCGCGCGCATCTCCACCCCTACGCCTTCTACCGCTGCGCCTCCCACCACCACGCCACCTGTCGCAGGCGTCCACACCTGCATCACCGCCATGCGGTTCTGCGTCAGCGTGCCGGTCTTGTCGGCGCAGAGCACGGTGGCGGCGCCCAGCGTCTCGATCGCGGCAGCCTGTCGCGTCAGCACCCCGGCCTGCGCGATGCGCCACGCGCCCATGGCGGTGAACACCGTCAGCACCACCGGCAGTTCCTCCGGC
>VEQZ01000069.1 GCA_018882975.1 Rhodocyclaceae bacterium
ACCAAGACCCGCTTCGCACCCTCGCCCACCGGCTATCTGCACATCGGCGGCGCGCGCACCGCGCTGTTCTCGTGGGCGTATGCGCGCCAGAAGGGCGGCAAGTTCGTCCTGCGCATCGAGGACACCGACCGCGAGCGCAGCACGCAGGCCTCGGTCGATGCCATCCTCGACGGCATGCAGTGGCTCGGGCTGGACTGGGACGAAGGCCCGGTGTTCCAGATGGACCGGCTGGCGCGCTACAAGCAGGTGGCCGACGACCTCATCGCCCGCGGTCTGGCCTACCCCTGTTACGCCAGCAAGGACGAACTCGATGCCATGCGCGAACAGCAGCGCGCCGCCGGGCTCAAGCCGCGCTACGACGGCCGCTGGCGTCCGGAGAACGCCGCCGGCAAGACGCCGCCGGCCGGTGTCGAGCCGGTGATCCGCTTCCGCAACCCGGACCACGGCGATGTGGCGTGGCGAGACCTGGTCAAGGGCGTGATCAGCGTCTCCAACGAAGAGCTGGACGACCTGGTGATCCTGCGCGCCGACGGCGTGCCGACCTACAACTTCGGCGTGGTCATCGACGACTGGGACATGGGCATCACGCAGGTGATCCGCGGCGACGACCACGTCAACAATACGCCGCGGCAGATCAACCTGCTGCGCGCCATGAACGCGCCGGTGCCCGACTACGCCCACGTGCCGATGATCCTCGGCCACGACGGCGAGCGTCTGTCCAAGCGCCACGGCGCGGTGAGCGTGCTGCAGTACGAGGAGGACGGCTACCTGCCCGAGGCGCTGCTCAACTACCTGGCACGGCTGGGCTGGAGCCACGGCGACGACGAGGTGTTCGATTTGCGGCAGATGGTGGAGTGGTTCGACCTCGGGCACATCAGCCGCTCACCGGCGCGCTTCGACCCGGAGAAGCTCAACTGGCTGAATGCGCAGTACCTCAAGGTCTGCCCTGCCGCGCGGCTGGGCGAGCTACTGCGCCCGCGATTGGAGCGCGCCGGCCTGAATGTGGACGCCGGCCCCGACATCGCGCGGGTGGCCGACCTGCTGCGCGAGCGCGGCGTCACGCTGAACGAGATCGCCGATGCGGCGCATTACTTTTACGCCGCGCCGATGCCGCCCGCGGACCTGCTGGCGCAACACGTGACCGACGAGTCATGGCCGGCTCTAATTGCTTTGAAGAACGCATTGCAGGCGATTGAATGGAAAGCGGAAATAATTGGCCCGCTGATCAAGGACACCGCCACCGCGCACGGCCTCAAGATGCCCAAGCTGGCCATGCCGCTGCGGGTGCTGGTGTGCGGCAGCACCAGCACGCCGTCGATCGACGCGGTGCTGGCGGTGCTTGGCCGCGAGCGCGTGCTGGAGCGGCTCGCGGTGCTGGGTTGAGGCAGCGCAGGTCAGGCGTTTGACCGATGCGGAATTTGAGACGCTCGCGGAGACTGGCCTGCCCAACCAGAACTAATATGGTTTTGACACCATATTCATTGAGATGCATGCTACCCCCGATGCGTGGGTCGTTCAGATACACGAGGAGTTCGACGCGGAGTTGGACGGGTTGCCCAAGGATCTGCGTATCGAATTGCTCTCGCACGCCGGCGTGCTTTCAATGTTCGGCCCCAATCTCGGGAGACCTCTTGTCGACGCCCTCGGTGGTTCCGGATACCCCAACATGAAAGAGCTGCGATTCTCTTGGCAGGCTGGCGTATGGCGTGTCGCGTTCGCGTTTGACCCGCTACGGCGGGCCATCCTTCTGGTTGGAGGGGACAAGCGCGGCGCAGATCAGGGCCGTTTCTACCGCAACTTGATTGCAGTGGCCGATGCCCGCTATGCAAACCACTTGGCGACGCTCGTCAAGCCGCGCTAAGGAGACCCAAAAACATGCCGAGAACCTTGGAAGAAGTCATCGCCGCACTGCCGGCCGAGCAAAGGGCCCGCATCGAAGCCCGCACCGCCGAGATCGTCGCTCTGCACATGCTCCGCAAGACTGTTGGCAAGACACAGAGCGAGGTGGCGCAGACGCTCGGTGTGGGTCAGGACACCGTCTCCCGCCTCGAGCGGCGCGGCGACATGTTGCTGTCGACGCTGCGGCAGTATGTCGAGAGCATGGGGGGCACGCTGCACTTGGTGGTGCACATGCCGGGCGAGCCGCCGGTGTTCATCGATCCGCTGCGCGGAAACGCCGGGCAGCAGCCGGGAACAGCCGCGCAATCAGCCACCGGCGGCCTCGGGTCACGGAAGTCCTGAGGACCCGCTGGCTCCAGGACGACCTGGCTTCACGACGACCTGGCTTCAGGAGGACTTGGCTTCACGACCATTTGTCTTGAACGAAACGCCCGCCGGACCGGAACGAGACGCTTGGCTCAGTAACTCATGCGGTTGAGCCCGTCCAGCGCCGCCGTCTTGTAGCACTCACCCAGCGTGGGAAAATTGAAGACGGCATCGGTGAAGTAGTCGATGGTGCCGCCGAGCGCCATCACCGCCTGGCCGATGTGGATCAGCTCGCTGGCCTGCTCGCCGATGATGTGCACACCGAGCAGCTTGCGGTCCTCCGGATTGAAGATCAGCTTGAGCAGGCCAGTGCGGTCGCCGAGGATCTGCCCGCGCGCGATCTCGCGGTAATAGGCCTTGCCGATCTCGTAAGGCGTGCCGGCCTCGGTCAGCTCGTTCTCGCTCTTGCCGATGGTCGAGATCTCGGGGACGGTGTAGATGCCGTAGGGGAACAGGCGGATGCTGGCGTCGGCGTCCTCCTTGAGCAGGCCAAAGGCATGGCGCGCGGCCGCCCGGCCCTGTTCGTACGAGGTCGAGGCGAGCGAAGGAAAGCCGATGACGTCGCCCACCGCGTAAATGTGCTCGACATTGCTCTGGAAATTGTGATTGACCAGGATGCGGTTGCGCCCGTCGACCTCGACGCCGGCTTTGTCCAGATCGAGGCGGCCAGTGGCGCCGACCCGGCCGATCGAATACAGCGCGGCCTCGGCATGCAGCACCTTGCCGCTCTTGAGTTGCACTTCCACCGGCTTGTCGGCGCCGTCCAGCAACTCGATACCCGCCACCTCCTCGCCCAGGCGCATGAGCACGTTGTGCTGCTGCGCGATGTAGGTCAGCGTGGTCGAGATCTCGGCATCGAGGAAGGGCAGTAGCACCGGCCGCTTGTCGACGATGGTGACGCGCACGCCAAGCGCCGCGAACATGGTCGCGTACTCGACGCCGATCACGCCGGCGCCGACGACGATGATCGAGCGCGGCAGGAATTTGAGGCCGAGGATGTCATCGCTGGTAAAGACGCGCTGGCCGTCGAAGGGGATGTGCTCGTCGCGGCCGGCCTCGGTGCCGCAGGCCACCACCACCCATGCCGAACTGACCTGGCGGGTACCGGCGCCGCTCGCCGAAGTCAGTTCGATGGTGTGCGCATCGACGAAGCGTGCCGAGCCTTCGATGAGTTCCACGCGGTTGCGCGACATCTGGCTGCGGATCACGTCGACCTCGGTGGCCACGACGTGGTTGACCCGCTGCAGCAGGTCGTCGATGGCAATGTCCTGCTTGACGCGGTAGGAGGCGCCGTAGATGCCACGCTCGCGGAAGCCGGAGAGGTGCATCACCGCCTCGCGAAAGGTCTTGGAGGGGATGGTGCCGGTGTGCACACAGACGCCGCCGACCGAGCGCGAACGCTCGATCACCGCCACCTTCTTGCCGAGCTTGGCGGCCTGGATGGCGGCCCGCTGCCCCGATGGCCCCGAACCGATGACCACCAGGTCGTAGTCGAAACTGTGGCCGGCGAACGCGTCGCCCCTGCCCTTGGCTGCCATGGCTCTCCCCACGTTTGGCGGTCGTGATTGCCGCATGTGCGCCACGCCGGGTTGTTCGGGTCGCGCATGAGACCCCGGCATGCCTCAAGTCGTTTAGCGCATTCTAGCCATGATTTGTGACAGATTACGCTTCGGACCAAGGAGCCAGAGCGGCCGTGAACCGGGCGCGTGAGCCGGCTTGGCGAAGTGGGACAGCGCCGACAGTCCGGCGCGAAGCCATGCCATGCCGCGCAGCTCCACCGCCGCATGGAACACCGCGGCGACGACCACCGCCAGCGCCATGCTCAGTGCGAAACCAAGCAGGGGTGGCGCGGCGGCAAGTACCGTCGCTTCGCCAAGCAAGGTGTTGACCAGCATGAGCACCGGAAAATGGACGAGAAACAGCGCGTAACTGCGCTCACCAAGCCACCGCAGCGGCGCTGCAAGGCGCACGAGAACGTCGGCGCACGCTCCGCGGTGCGCGAGCAGCAGCGCGGTGCACAGCGCCACCGCCATGCGGCCGCGCCAGTCGAGGGCCAGCAGGCCCGCATGGGCTGCCACCAGCCCCCACCAGAACAAGCGCTGGCCCTGCAGACGCGCGCGGCTCGCCCAGCCGGCGACAACCCCCAGCCCGTAGGCGCCGAAGAAATAGAGCGCCCAGTTGTCCAGCTCGGGACGGCCGTGCCAGCAAAGCCAGGAAATGAGGGCCATCAGGCCCAGAAGGCCGGCCGGGAAGCCGCGACGCGGCAAACCACTGCGCCATCCGAGCAGCACGACCAGCGCGGCGAACAATTGCAATTCAATGGCGACGTACCAAACGCCGGTGGTAAGCGATTCGAATCCGAGCACCCCCTGCAGCAGGCCGAGGTGGGCGAGGAACTGCGGCAAAGAGGGTGCCGCGGGGACGTAATCCTCAGTGCTCCAGTGGCGCGCCACACCGGCGCAGAAGATCGCCAGCACGAGCGCCGCGGCGAGCGGCAGGACCAGACGCAGGTAGCGGCGGAGGATCAAGCGGAGCGCGGGCACCTCCGGCCGGGTTGCGCATTCGCCCAAAGCGCGAGCAGCCATGAACCCCGCCACTACCAGAAACACGTAGACGGCGTAACGGCCATATTCAACGAGGATGGCAGACACATCGGGCAGCCGGGCCGCCAGCGCGCGTGACAGCGGCCCGTACAAGGCCAGGTGGTGAGCAACGATGGTCAAGGCCGCTGTGCTGCGCAAGGCATCGACAAGCGGCAAACGATGCGCTTCGCTGCCAGTCACGGGGTAAGTGGCGCAAGCCACGTCGAGGCTCCCTTCGCGGCACGCCGCGATTCAGCCTCCTCCTGAATCCTGGCGCGCCTCTCGCCCACACAAGCGAACGGCGCAGCCATACCGCGTCCGGTTCATCCGGATCATGATGTCGTGTCAACGGCGGACCTGCTGCAGCCTGCGACTGCCTTGCAGCACACGCGGCCCGACCGCGGAACGGAAGTAATAGCAGACCTTGCCGCACTTGCGCGCAGATCCGGGCAGGCGGGCGATGATTTGACCAAATGGACCCATCTGCGGCATCAATCGGGCTGACACCCGCTCAACACGCCGGGCGCGCCCTCGGAACACCCCGACCATGAAAGCCGTCGCCATTCGCCAATGCCTGCCCGTGGACCATCCGGAGGCGCTGCTCGACGTCGAGCTGCCGGACCCGGCGCCGGGTGAGCGCGACCTGCTGGTGCAGGTGCATGCGGTGTCGGTCAACCCGGTCGATACCAAAGTGCGCCGTCACATGCCGCCCGAGCCGGGGCAGCTGCGCGTACCCGGCTGGGACGCTGCCGGCGTGGTACGCGCAGTGGGCGCGCAGGTGACGCGCTTCCGGCCGGGCGACCGCGTCTGGTATGCCGGCAGCCTCGACCGCCCTGGCAGCCACGCCGAGCTGCAGTGCGTGGACGAGCGCATCGTCGGGCCGATGCCGGCGAGCCTGGGCTTTGCCGAGGCTGCGGCGCTGCCGCTGACCGCGCTCACCGCATGGGAGCTGCTGTTCGACCGGCTGCAGGTGCCGCGCGTGGCCGCGCCACTGGCCGGGCACGCGCCGGGGACCGGGAACGACGATGCGCAGGAGGCGGGGCCCGCCAGCGGCACGCTGCTGGTGACCGGCGCCGCCGGCGGCGTCGGTTCGATGCTGCTGCAACTGGCGCGGGCGTTGACCGGGCTGACGCTGGTGGGCACGGCGTCGCGGCCGCAAACCCGCGCATGGGCGCTGGCGATGGGCGCGCAGCACGTGATCGACCATGCCGCCGGCCCACTGGCGCAGCAGGTGCGCAGCCTTGGCATCGGGCAGGTGGACTACGCCGCCAGCCTGACCCACACCGACGCGCATTTCGCGCAACTCGCCGACATCCTCGCGCCGCAGGGCCGGCTCGGCCTGATCGACGACCCGGCGCCGCTCGACATCCGCCTGCTCAAGCGCAAGAGCATCTCGCTGCACTGGGAGTTCATGTACACCCGACCGCTGTTCGGCACGGCGGATGTCGCTCGACAGGGCGAGATCCTCGGTGAGGTGGCGCGTCTGGTGGACGCCGGTGTGCTGCGCAGCACACTGACCGAGCACTACGGCCCGGTCTGCGCCGCCAATCTGCTGCGTGCCCACGCGCTGCTGGAAAGCGGGCGGGCTTGCGGCAAGGTGGTGCTGGAGGGTTTCGGCCAGGAGCCACCGCCGGGAAATCCATAGCCGCCCGGCTGGCGGCGCCCTGCTAGCGGCGCCCTGCTGGCGAGCGGTTCAGCGGTAGCGGCAGACGAGGCCCTGCAACTCGCTGCCGAGTGTGCCGGCCTGCACGTCGGTCCAGACGCCCTGCCCCCTGCCGGCATCGGCATTGCCGCCCAAGTTGGGGCCGGTAAAGTAGGTTGCTTGCAGGCTGCGCTGCCGGCGCAGCAGACAATCGTGCTCGACCAGCACCCGGATGGAGCGCGTTTCCATGCCCCAGGTCGGCCTTGCCAACTCGATCCGGACCATGATCTGCACCCGACGCGGCCCGGAAACGCGCAGCGTGTCGACGTCCACGTAATGCACGTCACCCTCCTCGGTGGCGCCCAGGCGCAGCCAATCGGCCGCCGCCGGCAGCGGCACGGCCAGCAGGGCCGGCAGCAACAGCACCCCGACCGCCCGGGCCAGCAGGCGGCCACCAGCTTGTAACGTGATCGTCATGGTCCTGATATGTACTGCCAGATGGATTTGCAAAGTCTGCGAACGCGCCACGTGCCGAACCCATACGATACCCACCAGCGGCCCGAGTTGCGGGGAGCCGTGGTCTGTTCGGCCACCACACCTTTTCACCCTGAAGTCGCGGCGCTGTGCGGTTCGGTCGTCTGCCTGCGCACGCCGGCGCGTGCGCGGCGCCCGGGCCGGAGTTGACGATGACGACGCACGTTCCCGAGGTGCTGGCCGGTCTCGGTCTGTTCCTGGTCGGGCTGAGCACGCTTTCGGACGCGGTGCGCACGCTGGCTGCACGCCGCCTGCGCGCAGCCATGTCGCGTCTGCAACGCGTGCCTCTGGCCAACGCTGTCACCGGCAGTCTGCTGGGCATGCTGACGCAAAGCAGCAACGCCGCCACGCACGTCTGCATCGGCTTGCTCAAGGGCCGCGCGATGCGGTTCGATGCCGCGCTGTCGGTCAGCGCGTGGTCCGGGGTGGGTACCACGTTGCTGGTGTTCCTCGCCTCGATCGACCTGCGCGTCGCCGCGCTGTTCGCGATCTCGATGGTCGCCCTGCTCTACCTCTCCTCGCTGCACCGCAAGGGTGTGGGCCGGTCGGCCACCGATCTGCTGATCGCTCTGGGCATCATGCTGTTGGGGCTGGCGATGATCAAGGATTACGGGCACGTGCTGGAAAGCGACCCGTGGGCCCGCGAGTTCTTCCAGCAATCCGCCGCGTCCTGGGTCTACGGTTTTTTCATCGGCGTGGGTGTGACGCTGGTCATGCAGTCCTCGTCGACCGTGTCGATCCTCGCCGTGGCGCTCAGCGCCGCCAACCTCCTGCAACTGGCCGACGCCATGGTGCTGGTGTGCGGCGCCAATCTCGGCTCCGGGCTGAGCGTGGCCTTGTCGGCGTCGCACCTCAAGGGCCAGGCGCGGCAACTCGCGGTGTGGCAGGCGGTTGTCAAGGGGCTGGGCACGCTGGCGGTGCTGCTGCCCACGCTGCTGCTGGCGGCCAGCGGTGGCTTTGCCAGCGACACCGCGCGCAGCCTGCCGGTGCCGACCAGCATCGCCGTGACCTTTCTGGCGCTGAACGTCGCTGGCGCCGTGCTGGCGGGAGTCCTGCAGAAGCCGCTCGCGGCGCTGCTCGAACGGTGGGTCTCCGGCGACGACGCCACCAAAATCTTTGAGCTGCAGCACATCGTTGATGCGCGCGCCGAAGACCCGGAGACGGCCCTGCTGCTGGCGCGGCAGGAGCAGGCGCGGCTGATCGGCCTGCTGCCGGCGATACTCGCGCCGCTGCGACCCGACGAGGAGCAGCAGGGCCTGCGCATCGACAATGCCGAGCGGCGACGGCTCGGCGCCGAACTCGCCGGCCGCATCGCCGAGTTCGTCAGCGAGGCGGTGCATCGCCACCCGGACCACCCCGACCGCGGCGGCATGCTGCTGGTGCAACGCTGCAACAACCAGGTCGTCGCGCTGCTGCACGCCCTGCACGAGTTGGTCGACGAACTCGGCAGCCCCGGCGAGATGAGCGCGCGCGAAGTCACCACCCGTTCGGCGATGACCGAATCCGTGCATCTGCTGTTGACGCTGCTGGCCGACCAGGCCGCCGGCCAGGCGGAGCTCGGCGACCTGCTGCGCGAGATGACCGCCGACCGCAGCGACACCATGACCCGCTTCCGCAGCGAACTGGTGGCGCAAGGCGCGGGCAGCGGCCGCACCCAGGAATCGATGTTCATCGCCACCACCCTGTTCGAGCGCATCGTCTGGCTGATCGCCCAGGTGTCGGGCGACGTGCGCGAACTCGGCCAGCGGGTTTGACATTCCGCAGGCGAAGCGCCACCCTCGGGCCAAGCTGAACCCCGCCCCACCGGAGCGCCGATGAACACCACGCCTGTCCGTTACGAACCGCACGAGAAACCGCCGCACCCGCTGGCCGCCGGGCTGGGCGCGCAGGTGGTGGTGCTGATGGTGACCGGGGTCATGGTCACGCCCTTGGTGGTGTCGCGGGCCGCCGGCCTCGACGCCAGCAGCACCGGTTGGCTGGTGTTCGCGGCACTGTTGGCGGCCGGGCTCTCGACCTGGTTGCAGACCCTGCGCATGGGCGTGCTCGGCTCCGGCTACGTGCTGTTCGTGGGCTCCAACGTCGCCTTTGTCGGCGTGGCCACCAGCGCCATCGAAGGCGGTGGCCTGCCGCTCATGGCCACCCTGGTGGCGGTCTCGGCGCTGTCCTGCTTCGTCTTCACCGGACGCATGGGCGCGATGCGACGCGTTCTTACGCCGGCGGTCGGCGGCATGGTGTTGATGCTGATGTCGCTGAGCGTGGCGCCGGTGGTGTGGAAGCTACTCAAGAAGGTGCCGCCGCAATTCGCCGACAGCGGCGCGCCCGGCCTGCTGGCGCTGTGCACGCTGGTGCCGATCGTCCTCATCTCGCTGTTTGGCGGCAACCTGCTGCGCCTGTGGGCGCCGCTGGTGGGCGTGGCGGTCGGCTCGACGGTGGCCTGGCAGCTGGGCATGATCGACCCGGCGCCGGTGCTGGCGGCGCCCTGGGTCGGCCTGCCACAGGCCGGCTGGCCGGGGCTCGACCTGAGCTTTGGCACCGCCTTCTGGGCGCTGCTGCCGGCCTTTGTGCTGATCTCGCTGGTCGGCTGCATCGAGACCTACGCCGACGGCATCGCCGTGCAGCGCAGCTCGCACCGCGAGTCCAAGCCCATCGATTTCCGCAGCGTGCAGGGCGCCATCAACGCCGACGGCATCGGCAGCGCCATCGCCGGCGTGCTCGGCACGGTGCCCAACACCGTCTACTCGATGAGCGTGGGCATCGTCGACCTGACCCGCGTGGCAGCGCTGCGGGTGGCCTACTGGGGCGGCCTGTTCCTGATCCTGCTGGCCTTTTCGCCCAAGATCAGCGCCCTGATCGGCGCCATGCCGAGCCCGGTGGCCGCCGCCTACATCCTGATGATCCTGGTGCTGCTGTTCGGCCACGGTCTGCGCATGGTCACCGAGGAGCCGCTGGGCTTCGAAGCCGGCATCGCCGTCTGCCTGGGGTTCTGGCTGGGCGTCGGCTTTCAGGGCGGGTTCCTCTACAACGAACGGTTTCCCGATTGGGCGCAGCTGTTCCTGTCGAACGGCACCACCTCGGGCGGGATCGTCGCGATCGTCATCATGGCGCTGCTGTCGCTGCGCCACCGCGCCCGCGACCGCATCAGCGTACCGCTGGCGCCGGAGGCACTCGGCCCGCTGCGCGAGGTGGTGCAGCGTTTTTGCAAGCGGCTGGGGTGGGACAGCGTGGCCGAGAACCGGGTAATGCTCGCCGCCGAAGAGGCGCTGTTGTTCCTGCTGGAGAACCGCTCACGCGGCGGGGCGACGGCGCCGAGCCAGTTGCAGGTGCGTCTGCGCGAAGCCGAGGGTCAGGCGGAGATCGAGTACGTGTCGGCGCCGGCCGACAGCAATATCGAGGGCGCGCTGGCGTCGCTGCCCGACGAGAAGGACAGCATCGACATCGAGAGCGAGCTGTCGCTGCGCCTGTTGCGCGGCATGACCCGTGAACTGCGGCACATGCAGTACCACGGCGTCGACTACCTGATGATCCGGCTCGACAGCGCCAGCCGCTGAAGCGACGAACCGCCACCCCCCGATAAGGGGGTGGCACCTGCCGCCAGCCGTTTTGGCCCGTCGAGGTTACGGCCCTTCGAGGGAGTCAGGCCGACGGACCGGCACCCGGGCCGATGCGCAACTCGAGGTAGGAGTAGTCGTCGTCGAAGGGCTGCAGCGGGTCGCCGCCACGCTGCGCCCGCATGGTGTCGAGCAGGGCCTGCGCCTGTGGCAGTTGCGGGTCGGCGATGCGCGAGTAGAGCGCGACAAAATCGGCCAGGCTCATGGCGCCGTGGCCGGGCACCTCGATCTCGTAGACACCGTCGCTGAACACCGCCAGCTTGAAGGCGGGCGGCAACTCGATGCTCGCCTCGCCAAAGGGGAAACCCGGCATGCAGCCGATGGCGAGGTTGCGCGTGCCGAGTTGCCGCACCTCGGTGCCGGCGTCGCCGTGGTGGACCAGCAGCGCCGGCGGGTGCCCGGCCGAGGCGTAGCGCAGCGTGCGCGTGGCCGGCGCGTAGACCCCGTACCAGAGGGTGAAGAACTTGTCGTTGTGCGCTTCCATAGGGAAGGTCTGGTTGGCCGCCTCGAGCACCGACGACGGGCTGTAAAAATCCGCGCCAACCAGCGACTGCGCGCGCAGCGCGTTCATCGCCGAGATCGACAGCAAGGCCGCGCCGACACCATGGCCGCAGACGTCGAGCAGGTAGATCGCCAGATGCTCGGGGTCGATCCAGTGGTGGCCAAAGGCGTCCCCGCCGAGCGAGGTCGAGGGCACGTGCTGCCAGTCGGTGGCGATCGCCCCCTGCAGCGGCGCCGGCAACAGGCTGCGGACGTACTCGGCGGCCTCGTTGAGCTCGGCGGCGATCAGCGCCTGGCTCTCGATCAGGGCGCGCTTCTGGCGGTGCAGGTTGACGTGGCTGCGGATGCGCGAGAGCGCGATCGGCGGGCTGATCGGCTTGGTGATGTAGTCCACCGCGCCGAGTTGCAGGCCGCGCTCCTCGTCCTCGCTATCGGCGCGGGCGGTGAGGAAGATCACCGGGATGTCGGCGGTGGCGGGGTCGGCCTTGAGGCGCTGGCAGACCTCGTAGCCGTCCATGCCGGGCATCACCACGTCGAGCAGGATAAGGTCGGGCCGCGGCGCGACCAGGGCCAGTGCCAGCGCCTTCTCGCCAC
>VEQZ01000070.1 GCA_018882975.1 Rhodocyclaceae bacterium
GCCTTGAGCGGCTGCGGCAGCGGCCGGGTGAGCGCGGTCTGGATTGCCTGCCATTCAGAAATGCACGCGGCCGCGACGCGTCCCACCGCCTCGACCACCGCCGGCAGGCGGGTGCGGCCGCGCTGCTTCTGCTCGTTGAATGCGCGCTGGGTGCGCGGTGGCTCATCGTCACCCAGCAAGGCGCGGTCGGCCACCGCGGCGAGCCAGTCGTCGCGGAGCGTGTCGGCGTCGCAGAGCATGCGCGCCTGCAGGGCCACCGCCTGGAAGCCGGGCAGGCTCTTCTCCCACTGCTTGAACGCGTCCTTGAGCTCGAGCCGCAGCAGCCGGCACACGCCAGCGCGGTGGCTCGCCGCAGCGGCCTCGGGCGTGTCGAAGAGGCGCAACGCCACCGAGTCGCCCTCATCCACCAGCGCCGGGTAGCCGACCAGCTTGCGCCCGCCGCGGCTGAAAGCGATCTCGGCCGGCAGGTCACCGAGATCCCACGCGCGGATGCCGGCGCGCTCCATCTCGGGCTCGTCGCTCTTGGCAAAGGTCAGCCGCGCCGCCTCGGCCAGCTGCGCGCGCAAGAGTGGTAATTCGCGCCCATCGGCGAGTTCGCGGGCTTTGTCATCAACGACGCGGTAACGCAGCCGCAGGTGCGCCGGCAGCTCGATGCCGGCGAAGCTGTCCTCCGGCATGTCGATGCGGTACCTGGCGGCGAGGTGCGCGGCGAGGCGCGGCAGCAGCTCACCACGGCCGTCCTCGAGCGCCTCCAGAGCGCCAGTCACACAATCCGGCACCGGCACGCAGACGCGCCGCAGGGTCTTGGGCAGGCCCTTGATCAGCAAGGTCAACTTGTCCCGCAGCAGCCCGGGCACCAGCCACTCGCCCTCGTGCGCATCGAGCCGGTTGAGCAGGTGCAGCGGCACGGTGAGCGTCACGCCGTCGGCCGGATGGCCCGGCTCGAAGCGATAGTCGTAGCGGCACTCGACGCCATCGACCTGGCGCGACTTGGGGAAGAGCTGCGCGGTGACCGCGGCTGCGGTGTGCCGCATCAGCGTCTCGCGGGTCAGATACAGCGCGCGCGGGTCCTTCTGCTCGGCGTCCTTGCGCCAGCGCTCGAAGGCGCGAGCGTCGCAGATGTCCTTGGGCACCACCTGCGCAAAGTGCGCATGCACCGCGTCGTCGTCGACCAGCACGTCGACGCGGCGGCTCATGTGCTCCAACTCCTCGAGTTCCTTGCGCAGCGCGGCGTTGTGGCGGATGAAGTTGCCGTGGGTCTGGAGGTTGCCTGCGACCAGCGCCTGCCGCAGAAAGATCTCGTGCGCCTCGGCGGGGTTGACCGGGCCATAGCGTGCCTTGCGCCGATTCACCAGCGTCAGGCCGAAGAGCGTGACGCGCTCCCACGCCATCACCTCGCCGCGCTCGGCGTCCCAGTGCGGCTCGATGTACTGGCGCTTGAGCAGCGGCCCGGCCACCTGCTCGACCCACTCCGGCTGGATGGTCGCCACGCAGCGACCGTAGAGCTTGCTGGTCTCGACCAGTTCGGCCGACAGCACCCACTTGCCGCCCTTCTTGTGCAGCGCCGAGCCGGGGAAGATCCAGAACTTGTTGGCACGCGCGCCCTGGTACTCGCCGGGGGTGTCGGTCTTGACGCCGACATTGCCGAGCAGGCCGGCCAGCAGCGCGCGGTGGATCTGCTCGAAGGACCCGGGCTGCTGGTTCTCGCGCAGGCCGATCTCGCTGAGCATGGCGTGCAGCTGGCCGTGGATGTCGCGCCACTCACGCAGCCTGAGGGGACTGAGAAAGCGCTCCTTGCAGTCGTTGGTCAGCTGGCGGTTGGACTTTTTGTGCTTGAGCTTCTCGTCGTACCAGTTCCACAGCTTGAGCAGCCCCATGAAGTCCGAGCGCTCGTCGGCAAAGGCGCGGTGCGCATCGTCAGCGGCGTTGGCGCGGTCGAGCGGGCGCTCGCGCGGGTCCTGGATCGACAGCGCGCTGGCGATGATCAGGACCTCCTTGAGGCAATGCTCGTCACGCGCGGCCAGGATCAGCCGGCTGATCGACGGGTCGAGCGGGAAGCGCGCCATCTCCTCGCCCAGCGGCGTGATCTGCCGCTGCTCGTCCACTGCGCCCAGTTCTTGCAGCTGCTGGTAGCCGTCGTGCACCGCACGGCTGGACGGCGCCTCGAGGAAGGGGAACTCGTCCACCGCACCCAGCTGCAGCGCGGCCATACGCAGGATGACCGAGGCCAGCGACGAGCGCGCGATCTCCGGCTCGGAGAATGGCGGGCGGGTCTGGAAGTCCTCCTCCTCATACAAACGGATGCAGACGCCGGCAGCCACGCGCCCGCAGCGGCCGGCGCGCTGGTTGGCCGAGGCCTGGCTGACGCGCTCGGTGAGCAGCATCTCGACCTTGCTGCGGTAGGAGTAGCGGTTGACGCGCGCCAAGCCGGGATCCACCACGTAGCGGATACCCGGCACGGTGAGCGAGGTCTCGGCGACATTGGTCGAGAGCACGATGCGCCGCGCGCCGCCTGGCTGGAACACGCGGTTCTGCTCGGCGGCCGACAGGCGCGCGTACAGGGGAAGGATTTCGGCGCCCGGCGGGTGGTGCTTGCGCAGCGCCTCGGCGGTCTCGCGGATCTCGCGCTCGCCGGGGAGGAACACCAGCACGTCGCCGTTGCCGACGCGCGCGAGCTCGTCCACTGCATCGACGATGCCCTCGATCACCGCCTCGCTGCTGTCCTCGCTGTCCTTGGGCAGGGGCCGGTAGCGCACCTCCACCGGATAAGTGCGGCCAGAGACTTCGATGACCGGCGCGCCGCCGAAGTGCTGGCTGAAGCGCTGCGCGTCGATGGTGGCCGAGGTGACGATGACGCGCAGGTCCGGCCGGCGCGCGCAAAGACGCTTCAGATACCCAAGAAGAAAATCAATGTTCAGGCTGCGCTCGTGCGCCTCGTCGATGAGGAGGGTGCCGTAGGCGCGCAGGTCGGGGTCGGAGCGCGTTTCGGCGAGCAGGATGCCGTCGGTCATCACCTTGAGCCGCGCGCCGGGCTTGCTGGTGTCGGTGAATCGCACCTTGAAGCCGACCAGGTCGGGGTTGCGCAGTTCGACGCCGAGCCGGCTGGCGATGCTGCGCGCGGCGATGCGGCGCGGCTGGGTGCAGCCGATCAGGCGCGGCCGGCGCGGGCCACGATCGCGCGCCTGGCGCGGCCCGGCTTGCGCGCCCGCGGGCGACTCCCCCCCGGCAGGACGACCCTCCGCAGCCGCCCGCGCGGCCAGCGCCGCCTCGCGCTCCAGCGCCACCTGCAGCGCCATCTTGGGCAGCTGAGTGGTCTTGCCGGAGCCGGTCTCGCCGCAGACGATGACCACCTGGTGGCGGCGCAGCGCGGCGATGATCTCGTCGCGCCGCTGCGAGACCGGCAGGTCCTCGGGGTAGTGGATGTCGCTGGCTTGCATGGGCCCCGGAGTATAGGGGCCGACGCGCTCAGCCCTCCGGCCCGGGCGGGTCCTTGTTAGCTGAAACGGCCGCGGCCCTGCAAGCCGTGTAGAACGGTGCGTCGATCAGCGCCGCCACCTCGCTCAGGTCGCCCTCCGGCGCGACGCTGAGGACGCGGCAGACCTCGCGCCGGTAGCCGGCGGCGCTGCGCCGTGTCACGTGCATCGCTGCGGCCACTGCGGCGCTGTCCATGCCCTGCAGGTTCAGATGCAAGGCCTCGAACAGGCGCGGGGACAGGCCATCGAGCCGCGCCGCGTCGGATCGCTCATCGGCGCCGACCGCCGAGCTCGGCACAGGTCCGGGCGCCGCGGCATCCCAGAACACGCGCCCGCCCGCCACCGACCGCAGCGCCTCCGCCAGCACTTCCGGCGCAGCGGACGCTTGGACAAAGCCGCGCGCGCCGACGCGAATGGCGCGTGGCAAGGCCCAGTCGGCAGACAGCCGGGTGCGCAGGAGGACCGGCGGCGCGGCATCCCGCGCGGCGAGCCGGCGCGCGAGTTCGAAGCCGGACAAGCCGGGCAGCAAGACTTCGGCCACCACGACGTCGGTCGAGACCTCGCGCAGAGCACGCAGCGCATCCGCGATGGACGGCAGGCGTAGCAGCGTTGAGGCCAGCCCGGCGACGACCTTCGGCGGCGGGGCAGGGTCGGGATCGAGCCAGAGGATGTGCAAGCGCACTCCCGCGATTGAAGTCGGAACCAGCTTGGATCCGGGCGGACCGCTGCATCACGGAGCGATTCACGCGCTGGCCGGGAACATTTCCCGTACGGGACCCTGCCAAGGCGGGCCTTGCACACGATTGGGCAAGAATTTGGCGTCGCAGCACCAGTGTCAGAATCTCAGGACACTTTTAACGCCTCCAGAAAGCCGAGGTTTTCACCCGACTCGGGAATTTTTCCTGAGAATGCCGCACCAAGATGCCGCATCGCAGCATCCCTCATGAGACATCCGAAAAGGAGAGCATCCGTATGAAGAAGACCCTGATCGCCAGCGCCCTGCTGCTGGCCCCGTTCGCCGCCAACGCCCACGACGCCGTCTCGGCCTGCGCCACGGCAATCGCCAAGTCGCACCCGGGCAAGATCGTCAAGCTCGAGGTCAAGACCGAGGACAAGGCCACCGTTTACGAATTCGACGTGCAGAAGGCCGACGGCTCGATGTGGGACATCGAGTGTCTGGCCGACAGCGGCAAGATCACCGAGGTCGAGCAGGAAGTTGCTGCCACCGACGCCAAGTGGACCGCCAAGGTCAAGGTCAGCGAAGCCGACGCCAAGGCCACCGCACTCAAGGCTTTCCCGGGCACCGTGGTCGAGACCGAATACGAGATCGAGCCGAACGGCGCACTGTCGTACGAGTTCGACATCAAGGGCGCCGACGGCAAGGAGTACAAGGTCGAGGTCGATGCCGTGACCGGCAAGATCGTCGAGAGCTCGGTCGAGTCGGTGCAGGCCGGCGAAGGCTAAGCCCCCCGCACGCGGCCGGGACGCCGTCCCGCCGCGGCACCGCAAGCCCCCGCTCCGGCGGGGGTTTTGTTTTGTGGCGGTCGGGAACAACTCCCGATGCGCATCGGCCTCGCCTCGGCATAATCGCCCACGTGAGTCTGGACGATATCAAGAATCTATCCCGCGAGGCGCACCTGCGCACGCTGGGCGACCTCGCACTGGTGGCGCTGGTGACCATAGCCGCGTTCTGGATCGCCTCGGCCTTCGAACTCAACGAGCACATCAACCGCTGGACCGAGAGCCTCGAGTTCGTGCAGGCCGATGAACTGCGGACGACGCTCCTGGTGCTCGCTGCCGGCCTCGGCTGGCTCTCCTGGCGGCGCTGGATCGAGCTGCGCCGCGAGCTGGCCATGCGCGTCGAACTTGAGGCCGACTTGGCGCGCTCGCTGGTGGAGAACCGCGACCTGACGCGGCGCAGTCTGGAGGTGCAGGAGCGTGAACGCAAGGACATCGCGCACGAGTTGCACGACGAACTGGGCCAGTACCTCAATGCCATCGAGATCGAAGCGGTCGGCCTGCGCCGCGAACTGGCGAGCGGAAGTCGTGCCGCAGAATCGCTGGATCGCATGCGCGGAATGGCGCGTCACGTCTACGATGTGGTGAGGACGTTGATGTACCGGCTGCGGCCGGTCGGGCTCGACGAGTTCGGCCTTGAGGAAGCCTTGCAGCATCTGGTCGAGGGCTGGCAACAGCAACGGCCGGATGTGCGCTACACGCTGGCCATCGAAGCCGACCTGCCGCCGCTGGACGAGGCGCTCAACATCGCGGTGTTCCGCATGGTGCAGGAGTCGCTGACCAACGTCGCGCGGCACTCGGGCGCAACCGCCGCTGCGGTACGGCTCGGCCTCGACGGGCCGACCAGACTGCTGCTGCAGGTCGAGGACAACGGCTGCGGCGTGCCGCCCGCCGTGCGGCCCGGCCTCGGCCTCACCGGCATGCGCGAGCGCGCCGAGTTGCACGGCGGCCACATGCGGCTGAGCGCCGGCGCGGGTTCGCAGGATGCGCCCGGCACGCTGCTGGAATTCCGCCTGCCCCTGAGCAAGCACGACGGGGCCGGCAGCGAGGGAGACGAAGCATGACGATCGAAGTGCTGTTGGTTGACGACCACGCGGTGGTGCGCGAAGGCTATCGCCGCCTGCTCGAGCAGACCGAGGACATCCGCGTGCTGGCCGAGGCCGGCAATGGCGAGGACGCCTACCGGCTGTTCTGCGAACTGCGACCGCGCGTGGTGGTGATGGACATCAGCCTGCCGCGCATCAGCGGCATCGAAGTGACGCGGCGCATGGTGGCGCGCGACACCGGCGCACGGGTGCTGGTGTTCAGCATGCACGAGGATGTGGTGTTTGCCAGCCGGGCGCTGGCCGCTGGCGCGCGTGGCTACATCGCCAAGTCGTCAGCGCCCGAGGTGCTTGTCGAGGCGATCCGCCGCATCGCCACCGGGCAGAGCTATGTCGACCACGCCATGGCGCAGCGGCTGGCGCTGCAGCGCGTCGGCTCCGACCCCGACCCGGTGAGCGTGCTCACCGAGCGCGAGTTCGAGGTGTTCCGCCTGCTGGCGCAGGGACAAGCGGTGGCCGACATCGCCGGCATCCTCAACCTGACGCCCAAGACCGTGGCCAACCACCAGTCCGCGCTGCGCCAGAAACTCGGCGTCGACAACGCCGCGCAACTGGTGCGCCTGGCGGCGCGGCACGGGCTGATTGGCGATGTGACGTTCCGCGACGCGGTGAGCTGATGCCGGGCAGACACCGCGGCGGCGGCGACTGAGGGGCTACCGAGCCGCGCCGCAAACCGGGCGCACCGGCGAAAAAAGACCCGCCGGAGCGGGTCTTCAAGATGCTCGGGCCGCAGCCCGCGACATCGCGTGAGGACGGTTCAGAAGCCCTGCACCGCTTCGACGCGGAAGTCGCTGAAGACGACCGTGCTGACGCCCGTCAGGGTGGCGATGAGTACCGCAGCACCCGCGCCGCTGCCGTCGGCGTCGTAATAGACCTTGGCACCGCCCGCGGCGGCCGTATCAACCTTTATGAACTGGGACGCGCTACCGGCCGTATTCAAACCGGAGGTCAGGTCACCGATGAGGACGTTGGTGGTGGTCAAGTTGCCCTTGGTCAGCGCCACCAGCGAATCGAACGTGTCCTCGAGCGCTTCGGTGGCTTCGACACGGAACACGATCTTGTCGGTGCCGGTGGTGAAATCAGTAATGATGTCGGCGTCGCCAGCCACCAGAACATCGTCCTGCTGACCACCCGTCACGGTGTCGAAGTCCTTTGGCGTGTAGGCAATCACGCCGTTGGCGGTGCCGCTGTCACGGTTGTACTCGCGGATCGACTGGAATACGAACTTGTCTGCACCGCCCGCCCCCGTGAGGGTGTCCGCACCACCGTTACCGATCAGCACATCGGCCTTCGTGGTCCCGATGAAGGTTTGGGTGTTGTCATTGCCCTCGAAAGTCAGGCCATTTTTGGTGACGCCAGACGCATCGATGACCACTTTGTTAATGCTGTTACCGGAGCTGCCGCCTGCCGAAGTGGCGGTATCCGACACCGTACTGCCCCGGGCAAAATACAAATGCCCGTCGCGATACTGCTGGTAGCTGCTCTCGTCGGCATCCTTGCTGACCGCACCGCCCACCTCGACCCGCTCCATCTTCTGGAAGTTGGCATCGTTGAGCACCACCGTGCCATTGGCAGCGCCGGTGGCACCAATACCCGTCGTCACCCGCAGGGTGTCGGACCCCTTCCCGCCCGCGATCACATCGGTCTTGTTGCCATAGTCGGTCGCGTTGGTGATGCCGTTGGTCACTGCTGCGCGAAACGAATTGGCGGCCGCCGCAGACGCCGAAATGATCCACTCGGCCCTGCCATCGTCAGCCTTGCTGCTGGTGCCGGAGGTACCGCTACCAAAGCTGCCAATCTCGAAGAGATCGTCGCCATCGCCGCCATCGAGGTAATCGGCACCACCGTGACCGATCAGCCGGTCATTACCTTCATAGCCAAACATGGTGTCGTTGCCGAGGCGCAGGGTGGCGTAATCCACCCCATCGCTGCCGTAGACCAGTTCGCTGTCATTCGAGCCATCGAACCGAAAGTAGCGGCCAAACGACGACTGCAGCAGACCATCGGCGTTTGCGATGTCATCATCGTCATCGCCCGGGTCACGCGCGTCGTAGACCAGTTGCACCTTGTCGTTCGCCAACTTCGCAAAGGAGTAGTCATCCAACTGGACATCAGCCTGCACGTATGCGGCCCCAACTGCGGGGGTCGTCAGTCCGTCGGTATCGAACTCGATGTCAAAGGTCACCTGAGCGGCTTTTTTCCCGATGCCTTCGAAGGTGATGCCGGTATTCAGGGCGCCTGCATCGGCGTTGGCCTCGACATTCTCGAAAATATCAGCGGACAAACGAACCTTGACCCCGCTGCCGAACTGAAGGGTCTCGATGTTGCTGAAGAAAGCGCCCAAGCCTGTGTAGTCACCCGACCTGGAAAAGAGCAGGATGTCCTGCGCGTTGTAGGTTGCACCCGTGGTCAGGTTGGTGTCGGTGCCGGTCGCATCGGCAGGGACAACGCCGGGCCGATAGACCGGAATCAGTTTGCGATCGGTAGCTACGAGCAATGCATCGACCACTGTGGATTGTGAACCGGTCTTGCTTGCCGGGTCATTACCTAAATGGTCACGCGTGGATGTACTGCCGTTGATGGAAATCTCTCCGGTCGGGACGGCCGTCAACTGATAAGTGTCCGAACCCGTCGTTCCGGTAAAAGTCCCACCGCTCTTGCCAATCTTTATCGTTGCCATTTTGGCTTATTCCTCTCGCTTTTCTGGTTGTGCTGTCACGGCGCGAACGCACCGCACACGACCATGTAAGCTACCCGCAGCGGGACCAACGACACTGGGAGTTTTTCCCAGATGAATCGGGAACTTCTCTCGCCGAGAAAGCCGGGGCCGCTGAACTCAAAAAGACCCGCCGCAGCAGGTCTTTTGCACTCCAATCCGGGACAGGCGGCTGAGCCTTGGCGGTGCTTTGGGGGACCCGCGGGCACGCGGCCCCGTCGGCTTGAATCTCCGTCCGGGTCGACCTCAGTCGCGGTCGATCTGCGCGCCCTTCCGCTTCTGCGGCTCGAGGTCGATGCGCACGCCGAACCAGCCAATCCGGGGCGCACCCGGTGCAAAAAAGGTGGTGGCGACCTCCTCCGCCTCCTTGCCGCCCTGCAGATTGACGTAGCGCTCACCGAGTTGCCCACCTGAGTAGTACTGGTGGTCGAACACATTGTTGACGCGCGCAAACACCGAAACCATCGGCGACAGACGGTAGGATGTACGCAAGTTGACGACCGCGAATTCACTGGTCTCGCCCTTGCCGAGGTACTCCTCGCCATTCGCCTCGCCAGCCTGGTGCTGGCCGTTCTCGTTGCCGCGCACGCGCATGCTGGACAGCGCGATCACATCGGCGCCCAGTGTCCAGGCCGCATTGGGCCGGTAGTCGACAAACAGCTTGGCCTGATGGCGCGGGATGAGCGGCACGCGGTCGCCCTTGCGCACATCGATCTTGCCGGTGTCCGGGTCGGCAGACGAGTTGGCCACCGCCGAGAGTTGCTCGTCGCGGCGGAAGGTCGCATCGACCAGCGTGTAGCTTGCGCCGACGCTCACCGTCTCGGTGAGGTTGCCCGAGAGACCGAGTTCAACGCCGCGGCGGCGCGTGTCGCTGTTCTGAAAGAACCCGCGCCCGGCAGTCTCGGAGGCGATAAAGACGATGTCGTCGGCATTGTTGGCGTTGAACACGCCGGCGTTCCAGCGCATGCCGCTCCAGTTGCCGCGCAGGCCGGCCTCGACAGTTCGCGTAACGACCTTGTTCAGTGGCGGATCGGCAGCCAGCGAATTGGGCAGGCGACAGGGACTGTTTTCGTTTGCGCAACCGAGCTCGATAGTGCTCGGCGCACGGCTGCCCTCGTTATAGCCGACATAGGGGTTGATGGCCGGGCTCGGCGTCCAAGAGAGGCCAATGGCGGGGTTGAAGCGGGCGAAGGTGTGCGTGCCGGTGAGCGAATCATCGCCGGGGGTCGGCACCAGTTGGTCGCGGTTGGCCACCTTGACGTGGTTGTAGCGGCCCGACACGGTCAGGTGCCACTGTTCCTTGATCGACAGGGTGTCGGTAGCGAAGATGCTCGCGGTGCGGGTGGTGCCCTTGAGGCCGGCGGCGGCCTCGTCGCTGAATGCGCCGAAACCCTCGACCCCGCGCGCCGCGTTGAGTTCGCCGAACTCGCTGGTCTGGCCGAAGCGGATGCGGCTCTCGTCATAAGCCGCGCCGACGATGAACTGGTTGCGCTGGCCGAGCAGCTCGCCGGCCAGGGTGAACTGACCCGACAGGCCGTAGTTGTGCTGCAGGGCAGAGGTGCGGTTGAGCAGGCCGGAGCAATTGACCTCGCTACCATCGCAACCGCCAAGATCGAAGTTGCCGATGCTGAAATCGTCATTCGCATCGCCGTTCAGCGTCCCGGTCTTGATGCGGCGGTAGTAGGTGTTGCCGCTGAACAGCAGCCTGTCGTTGATCTCGTGGCTGGCCGCCAGATTGACGAAGTGCGAGATGTTCCGCGTGATGTCCGGCTTGGTGAAGATGCTGCTGTAGTCGCGGCGCAGGAACTCGACCGGCGCCAAGCCGTTGCCGATCAGGCGGTTGTTGGCAAAGGCGTAGGTCAGGTCGATGTCGGTGTCGGCATTGGCCCAACCCAGCTTGCCGAAGAACTGCTGCACCTTGCTCGGCGAGGCGTCGCGCCAGCCCGACTCGCGGAAGTCGTTCATGGTGACGAACCAGTCGAGGCCCTTGCTGTTGAAGCCGCCGTGCTCCATCTCGACGATGCGGCGGTTGTAGCTGCCGTAGGTGGTCTGCAGCGAGGTGCCGGCGTAGTCGCGACCGTTCTTGGTCTGGATGGAGAGCGCTCCGCCCAGCGTGTTGAGGCCGAACAGCGGGTTGGAGCCGGGCATCAGAGTGATTGTGGAGATCGCCGCGCGCGGGATCAGGTCCCAGCTCACCTGGTCGCCGAGCGCCTGGTTCATGCGCACGCCATCCATGTAGACCGACAGGCCCTGCGGGTTGCCCAGCAAGGGCGAGGCGGTGAAGCCGCGGTAGCTCACGTCAGCCTGCAACGGGTTGTTCTGCGTGTCGTTGATGTGCACGCCCGCCAGATTACGGTTCATGAAGTCGGTGAGGTCGAAGGCTTGGCTGCGCTCGAGGTCCTTGGCGGTGGCGGTCTGCACCGGCGCGGCAATCTCCTCCCTCGCCGTGCCGAGCGTCGGCAGCGGCGTGGTGCTGATCACATCGACGCGCGGCGCCTCGGTCTTCTGCGAGACCGGCGGGTCGTTGTCAGCCAAGGCA
>VEQZ01000071.1 GCA_018882975.1 Rhodocyclaceae bacterium
GGCGCCATCCAGGCATTGGCACGCGACGCTGGCGGACAAGGCCGGCCTGGCCGACGGCGACATCGGCAAGGTGCCATCGCCCCCCGGCGGCGGTATCGCCCGCGGGCAGAGTCCGGCCGATGCCGGGGCGGCGTCCGGGCGTCAGGTCCCGCTGCTGGCCGGCCCGGTGGGCGAGCGCCGCGCGCTGCCTGCGCCCCTCGGCGAAGCGCAGCGCGACGGCATCCTCCTGCACGCGCTCATGGAGTGGCTCGCGCCGCCCGCGACGCCGCCTGACGACGCCACGCTGGCGGACCTGCTCGGGGTCGAAGCGGAATCACTGGTTGCCCCCTTGGCCCTGGCGCGGCAGTGGCTTACGCAGCCGCATCTTGCCCACCTGTTCGACCCGGCACGCTACGAGCAGGCCTTCAACGAGTTCCCGCTGGTGGATGCCGCGGGCGCGCAGCGCCGCATCGACCGCCTGGTGCTGGCACCCGGGGTAGCGTGGGTGGTCGATTACAAGGCTGGCCTGTTGGGCGCGGAGGCCATGGCGGCTTACCGCGTGCAGGTGCAGGGCTACTGCGCGGCCGTCGCCGCGATCTGGCCCGGCCGCGAAGTGCGCGCCGGTTTGATCGCCGGTGAGGGCGAATGGGTGGCCATGCACGACTGAGGCCGAAGGTGGCCAAATCCTGGCGCGGTGGGGAATCTGTTGCGACGGTGTCTTGTCCACCTCACACGGTTGCCGCGTCCGGGTCCTGATTCGATGGCTCACCGTTCCTGCCGCTGCATTTGCAAACCGCCTTCCCGACAACCCGGCCCTCGGAAAACCACTTCTCCGACCCCCGCGACATGACCACACCCACCCACCCGCGCCCGATCGGCGCCTTCATCATCGGCGACGAGATCCTCTCCGGCAAACGCCGCGACGCGCACCTGGCGCACGTCATCGACACCCTGCGCGCGCGCGGGCTGGCGCTCTCTTGGGCGCTCTATCTGGGCGACGACCGCGAGCGCTTGATCGACGAGCTGCGCCGCAGCATGGCGAGCAATGCCGTGGTGTTCAGCTTTGGTGGCATTGGTGCCACGCCCGACGACCATACGCGGCAGGCCGCCGCCGCCGCGGCCGGCGTGCCGATCGAGCGCCACCCCGGCGCGGTGGCCGAGATCGAGGCGCAGTTTGGCGAGTCGGCCTATCCCAAGCGCGTGTTCATGGCCGACTTGCCGCGTGACGCCGGGCTCATCCCCAATCCTGTCAACCGCGTGCCGGGCTTCTTCGTTGGCGAGCACCACTTCTTCCCCGGCTTCCCCGACATGGCCTGGCCGATGCTCGACTGGGTGCTGGCCCATCGCTACCCGGAGTGGCGCGCCGAGCCCGAGGTCGAACTCGCCATCCGCGTCACTGGCGCCGGCGAGAGCCAGCTCATCGACCTCATGGAGCGCGTGGTGCGCGAGCACCCGGCCTGCAAGCTGTTCAGTCTGCCGAGCCTCAAGCCGGTGCGCACCATCGAACTCGGCGTGCGTGGCCTGCGGAGGGATTGCGAGCCGGCCATTGCGGCGCTGCAGGGCGGTGTTTCGGCGGCCGGGTTCGCGTGGGAGCGGATGGCCGATCGGGAGTAGCGGTCGCGGGTGGCCCCGGAGAGTCAAAACCAGTGGCGGGCGGCCCACTACCTCCGGTGGTAACTCTCCTTGCTCCCCTTCGCTACGCTCAAAGGTCGCGTCGGAGAGACCACCGGACGGGGGCCGCCAGCGGAGGTTCTCGCACCCGAATGACCGTCGCTGGCCGGGAGAGCGGTGGTGGGGCTTTCGCAGCAGACTGCGGAGCCATCTGCAAGGAAGCCCCACCGCCGGTAGGCACGGCCCGCCACCACATGAGTCATGTGGGCCGCCGACAGCCGGTTTTGGTTTTCGGTGCGCCGCTTACCGAGGGTCTAACCCCCGGCGACCCACACCCCGCTCTTGCCACCCCGCTTCTCGAGCAGCCGCACATCGTTGATCACCATGCCGCGGTCCACCGCCTTGCACATGTCGTACACGGTGAGCAGGGCGACGCTGGCGGCGGTCAGCGCCTCCATCTCCACACCGGTGCGGCCGAAGCACTCGGCCGTCACCTCGACGCGCAAATCGCTCGCCGCTTCGTCCGCCGTCCACTCCACGGCGACGCGGGTGAGCCCGAGCGGGTGGCAGAGCGGGATCAGTTCACCGGTGCGTTTGGCTGCCTGGATGCCGGCGATGCGGGCGATGCCTAGCACATCACCCTTCTTGGCGTCGCCCGCGAGGACCATGCGCAGGGTGTCGGGCTGCATGCGGATGCGGCCGCCGGCGCGCGCCAGCCGGGCCGTCTCGGGTTTGCTGCCGACGTCGACCATGTGCGCCTGGCCGGCCTCGTCGAAGTGGGTGAATCGGGTCAAGGCGTGTGCTCACAGAGTGGTGTTTGGGCGCCGACGCGGTGGCGCCGGCCGGCACGGGAGCTCCGTGGCAGCGTCGTTCGGCCCCTGTGATGCGCCGCCGGCATCGACGGCGCGGCATCGCAAGGGGAACGACAGCTTGCACCGCGTATCCTAGATCGTACAAGTATCCGAAATACCGTTGAAGCCCGTAAAGCCTGCGACCGCCCACGCCGTGTCTGCCACTGCCCGCCGCCTCCGCATGCCCGCGCTTGCCGCCGGCTTGCTGCTGGCCATTGCCAGCCCGGCCATCGAACTTCCCGACCTTGGCGACCCGTCCTCGGGTGTGCTCTCGCCGGTGATGGAGCGCAAGCTCGGCGAGCAGATCATGACCGATGTGCGCAACGACCCGGGCTACCTGCGCGACGTCGAGATGGTGCAGTACCTCAACGATCTGGCCGACCGCCTGCTCGCCGGCAGCCCCGACAAGTCCACGCCGATCACCGTGTTCGCGGTCAAGGACCGCAGCATCAACGCCTTCGCCCTGCCTGGCGGCTTCATCGGCGTGCACACTGGCCTGCTGCGCTCGGCGCAAAACGAATCCGAGCTCGCTGGCGTGATGGGCCACGAGATCTCGCACGTGACCCAGCGCCACATCGCACGCTTCTTCGAGAAGCAGCAGGCCAACTCGGTGCCCATGCTGCTGACCCTGGCGGTGGCGTTGCTGGCGGCGCGGGCCAGCCCGGACCTTGCCGCCGCGGCGATGACGGTGCCGCAGGCGCTGGCGATGCAGAGCGCGCTCAACTTCAGCCGCGACAACGAGCGCGAGGCCGACCGGCTGGGCTACCAGATGCTGGTCAGCGGTGGCTTCGACCCGGCCGGCATGGCCGGCTTCTTTGCCCGCTTGCAGGACGCCACGCGCTTTCTCGAGAACAACGCGCCGGCCTATCTGCGCACCCACCCGCTCACCCAAGAGCGGATGGCCGACATGCAGAACCGCTCGCAGCAAACCG
This sequence comes from Rhodocyclaceae bacterium, assembly GCA_018882975.1. Lineage (GTDB taxonomy): Bacteria > Pseudomonadota > Gammaproteobacteria > Burkholderiales > UBA3065 > UBA3065. The sequence continues at coordinate 3,374 of VEQZ01000071.1, forward strand.
GCTACAGGCAGGTCACTGACTCCGCTGACTTCCAATTGCTGCGCGCCAAGGCGCGCGCCGCCGAGGGCAATGCCCGCGAGGCGGTGGCGGCCTTCCTTCAGCTCGACGCCCTGCGCGGCATGCCTGAGCCGGCCCGCCGGTACGGCCTCGCGCAGGCTTGGGTGCGCGCCGGCGACCTCAAGCAGGCCGCCGAGGCGCTCACCGCCGCCCGCCGCGCCATGCCCGACAACGCCATCATCGAATCGGCGTGGGGGCGCCTGCTCGGCCTGCAGGGTGACCGCGCCACCGAGGTTTTCTATGACGAGGCCACCCGGCGCTTTCCGCGCAGTCGGCAACTGGTCCACGATCAGGCGCGCTGGCTGCTGGACAATGGCCGTGCTGACCGCGCCAACACGCTGTTGCAACAACAGACGCGCAACTACCCGGGCGATATCGAGTTGCTGCCGCTGCTGGCGCGTGCCTACGCCGACACCGGCCGGCAGCTGATGTCGCACACCACGCTGGCCGACTACCACGCCAAACGCAACGAACTGCGGGCCGCCATCGAGCAGCTGCGCATCGCGGTCTTGGCGGGCGACGGCAACTTTTACGAGCAGTCGGTGGCCGAGGCGCGCAAGCGGGAGCTCGAGGCGCTGGAGCGCGAGCGCAAGGCGGAGCGCGACAAGGGGCGCTGAGCAGGGCGCGTCTGGCGCGTCCAGCGGTCTTTGCCGGTCCAGGGTCTGCTTCGGGTGCGGTGGCAAGCGGCGTCGGCGCGGTCCCTCAAGCGTTTACCACAGCAGCCATTCGACGAGGCCCAGCGCGGCCCCCGCCGCCACCAGCCGTGCGCCGCCCAGGCCCCATCGCACGCGCAGCAACGCCAGTACCGCCAGCAGCAGCACGGCGCGGCCGTCCAGCCCACCCGAGAGGCTCGCCTCGACCCAACCCGCCGGCCACAGCACGTGCGCGGCAAAGGTCAGGCCGAGCGCCGTGACCAGGCCCACCACCGCCGCCGAGATGCCGCGCAGCGGCGCTTGCAGCCAGACCAGGTCACGGCTGCGCTCGACCCAAGGCGCGCCAACGAGGATGAAGGCGAACGAGGGCAGAAAGGTGAATACGGTCACCACCAGCGCCGCTGCCAGTGCGGGGCCCGCATTGCCGCCGCTGGTGTTCCAACCAGCCATGAAGCCGATGTAACTGTTGACGAGAATCAGCGGCCCGGGCGTGGTCTCGCCCAGCGCCAGACCGTCGATCATCTGCGCCGGGGACAACCAGTGCGCCTCTCGCACCGCCACGTCGAACACATACGGCAGCACTGCGTAGGCGCCGCCGAAGGTCACTAGCGCGGCGCGGGTGAAGAAATCGGCCAGATCGCCGAGCAGCGGGCTGCCGAGGCCGGTCAGCGCCCGGCACGCGGCCCACAGCGCCACCGCCACGGCGCCGCCGACCAGCAACTGGCGCAGGGTCGGCGGCCGGTCGGCTCGGCGCAAGGTCGCCGCGCTGCCAGCGTCGCCGCTGGCGCTGGTCGCGGCATCGCCCCCGCTGGCCGGAAGGCCGCGTGTCAGCCCGCAACCGGCCAGCGCCGCCAGACCGATGATGGCAGCGAAGTGCAGCAGCCCGGACAGCGTCGCCGCCAGCGCAGCGGCCGCCACCCAGCCCTCACGCGCGCGCAGTCGCCCACCCATGCGCCACGCCGCGGCGGCCACCAGCACCAGCACCGCCGGCTTGAGCCCGACCAGCGCGGCGCCGACCAGCGGCAGCTGTCCCCAGCCGGCCAGCAGCCAGGACAGCGCCAGCACCAGTACCAGACCGGGCAGGATGAACAGCAGGCCGGCCGCCACGCCGCCCCGGCGGCCGTGCAGCAACCAGCCTGCGTAGGTCGCCAGCTGCTGCGCCTCGGGACCCGGCAGCACCATGCAATAGCCCAGCGCATGGCGGAATGCTGCCTCGCCCAGCCAGCCGCGCCGCGTCACCAGTTCCTCGTGCATCAGCGCGATCTGCCCCGCTGGCCCGCCGAAACCGGTCACGCCGATGCGCAGCCAGAGCGCCAGAAACTCGTGGAAGGAGGGCTTGCTAATCATGGTCTTGATGCCATCGAAGTGCATGAGGGGTGGCTGGTCTGGTATATTCTGAGTCTGTGCTGGTCGAGCTGTCGCGCCGACCATGCGTTTTGTGGGCCGTTGAGCCCATTTTTTATTTCTGCTTTTATTTTCGCGAGACGATGAAGGGCGCAGATGACGTGGTGAGGTCAGTCGCTGCCGGGCTGGGGTTCGATGTCATCGACATCGAGCGCGCCGCCGGCGGCCGTCTGCTGCGCGTTTTCATCGACCGGCCGTGGGATGGCGTGACGCCGTATTCGGCTACCGAGGGCGGCAACGGCGTCACCATCGACGACTGCACGCTGCTCAGCAACCAGCTGACGCGCGTGTTCATGGTCGAGGAGATCGACTACGACCGGCTCGAGGTGTCGTCGCCGGGGCTGGACCGCATCGTCAAGCGGGCACAGGATTTTCCGCGCTTCGTCGGGCAGCGCATGCGCATTACCCTGCGCATGCCGATCGACGGGCGCACGCGGGTGCTGGTGGGCGTGCTCACCGCGGTGGGTGAGGGGACCTTGACCGTACAGGTCGACAACCGCAGCCACGCCGTGGAGATTGGCAATGTCGAGAAGGCGCGGCTGGTGCCGGCGATCTGACGACCCGTGATTGAACAAGTGAGAGAAGCATTTCCGAAAGATTGGCAGGCTGAGAGACTGAGATGAAATCCGAGATCCTGATGCTGGTCGATGCGCTGGCGCGCGAGAAGAACGTCGACCGCGAGACCGTGTTCACCGCGCTCGAACTGGCGCTGGCGTCGGCCACCAAGAAGGCCTGGCAGGCCACGCAGAGGGTGGTCGAGGACGCCGACATCGTCGTCCGCATCGACCGCGACACCGGCGAATACACCGCCGCGCGACGCTGGAAGATCGTCGCCGACGACGAGAGCGAGCCCTTCGAGTTCCCCGACTACCAGTACCTGCTGCGCGAGGCGCAGGAGGAAGACCCGTCCAAGCAGGTCGGCGACTACATCGAGCAGCCGATGGAGGTGGTCGACTTCGGCCGCATCGGTGCGCAGGCCGCCAAGCAGGTGATCCTGCAGCGCGTGCGCGACGCCGAGCGCGAGCAACTGCTGGCGGACTTCCTCGAACGCGACGAGAAGCTGGTCACCGGCACCGTGAAACGCTTGGACCGTGCCGGCCTGATCGTCGAGAGCGGCAAGCTCGAGGCGCTTTTGCCGCGCGAGCACATGATCCCGAAGGAGAATCTGCGCGTCGGCGACCGCGTGCGTGCCTACGTGCTGCGCGTCGACCGTCAGGCGCGCGGCCCACAGCTCATCCTCTCGCGCACCTCGCCTGACTTCATCATTCATCTGTTTGAGCTTGAAGTGCCGGAGATGCAGGAAGGCCTGCTCGAGATCCGCGCCGCTGCCCGCGACCCGGGTCTGCGCGCCAAGATCGCGGTGAAGAGCAACGACAACCGCGTCGACCCCATCGGGACGTGCGTGGGGATGCGCGGCTCGCGCGTGCAGGCGGTGACCAACGAACTCGCCGGCGAGCGCGTCGACATCATTGTCTGGTCGGACGACCCGGCCAGCTTCGTCATCAAGGCCTTGCAGCCGGCCGAGGTCAGCAGCATCGTCGTCGACGAGGAACTGCACTCGATGGACGTGGTGGTGCAGGAGGACCAGCTGGCCCAGGCCATCGGTCGCGGCGGCCAGAACGTGCGTCTGGCGTCCGAACTCACCGGCTGGCAGCTCAATATCGTCACGGTCGAGGAAGCCGCGCAGAAGAACGCCGAGGAATCGGAGTCGACGCGGGCGCTGTTCATGGAGAAGCTCGACCTCGACGAGGAAGTCGCCGATGTGCTCATTGCCGAGGGCTTCAGCACGCTCGAAGAGATCGCTTATGTGCCGGTGGCCGAGATGCTCGAGATCGAGGGTTTCGACGAGGACATCGTCAACGAGTTGCGCGAGCGCGCCCGTAACGTGCTGCTCACCGAGGCGCTGGTGAGCGAGGAGCGGGTCGAGGAAGCCACCGACATCGCCTCGCTCGAGGGTATCGACGCCGCCACCGTGGCGACGCTGGCCAAGGTCGGCATCCACACGCAGCAGGCGCTGGCCGACCTTGCCACCGATGAGCTGGTGGAGATGGCCGGCATCGACGAGGCGCGGGCCAACGCACTCATCATGCAGGCCCGGGCGCCGCTGTTCGCGGCGGACTGATGGTGCAGGGCGGCAGGACACAGGACACGCAGCACATGCAGCACACCAGAGAGATTCAGCGCGCAGCGCGCGCAAGGACGGCGTAGAAGATGAACGTAGAGGACTTTGCCAAAGAGCTCAACGTACCGGTGCCACGGCTGCTGGAGCAGCTGGCATCGGCTGGCGTGAGCAAATCGGGTGCCGCCGAAGCGGTGAGCGCGGACGACAAGGCCGCGCTTCTGGCCTACCTGCACAAGCAGCACGGCAGCACTGGCGAGCGTCGCAAGATCACGCTCACGCGCCGTTCGACCACCGAGATCAAGCAGGCCGACAGCACCGGCAAGGCGCGCACCATTCAGGTCGAGGTGCGCAAGAAGCGCGTCTTTGTCAAGCGCGAGCCGGGCGCGCCGGAGGAGGTCGAGCAGTCGCCCGCCGCCCGTGCCGAGGTCGAGGCCGAGCAGGCGCGCATTCGCGAGGAGGAGGCGCGCAAGCAGGCCGAGCTCATCGCCCGACAGGCCGCCGAGATCAAGGAGAAACAGGAGCGCCAGGTCAAGCGCATGCAGGAGATCGAGGCGGCTGCCGTGGCCGCTGCGGCGGCCTCCGGTGAGGCCGCCCCCGGCGCCGCCGCGCCGGCCGCTGCCCGCCCCGGCGAGAAGCCGGCCGAGAAGAAGGATGCTGCGCGCAAGCCTGACAACAAGGGTTGGCAGGACCGTCAGCCCGGCCGCCGCGGCGGCCTGCGTACACGCGGTGCCACTGGCGGCGACGGCTGGCGCGACAAGCACAAGCCGCGTCACCGCGATGACGGCGAACACGGCTTCCAGGCGCCGACCGAGCCGATCGTGCGCGAGGTGCACGTGCCCGAGACCATTTCGGTGGCCGACCTCGCCCACAAGATGTCGGTCAAGGCCACCGAGGTCATCAAGACCATGATGGGCATGGGTTCCATGGTGACGATCAACCAAGTCCTCGATCAGGAGACGGCGATGATCGTGGTCGAGGAGATGGGGCACAAGGCGGTACCCGCCAAGCTCGACGACCCCGACGCCTTCCTCGACGAGGGCGTCGAGCACCACGACAGCGAAAAACTGGCGCGCGCGCCAGTGGTCACCGTGATGGGTCACGTCGACCACGGCAAGACCTCGCTGCTCGACTACATCCGCCGTGCCAAGGTGGCGGCCGGCGAGGCCGGCGGCATCACCCAGCACATCGGCGCATACCACGTCGAGACGCCGCGCGGCATGGTCACCTTCCTCGACACCCCGGGCCACGAGGCGTTCACCGCCATGCGCGCCCGCGGTGCCAAGGCCACCGACATCGTCATCATCGTGGTGGCGGCCGACGACGGTGTCATGCCGCAGACGCGCGAGGCCATCAGCCACGCCAAGGCGGCCGGTGTGCCGATCGTCGTCGCCATGAACAAGATCGACAAACAGGGCGCCAACCCCGACCGCGTCAAGCAGGAGATGGTCGCCGAGGAGGTCGTGGCGGAAGATTTTGGCGGCGACGTGCCGTTCGTGCCGGTGTCGGCCAAGACCGGTCAGGGTATCGACGACCTGCTCGAGAACGTCCTGTTGCAGGCGGAGCTCCTTGAGCTCACGGCGGCAATCGATGCGCCGGCCAAGGGTCTGGTGATCGAAGCGCGTCTGGACAAGGGCAAGGGCCCGGTTGCTACGGTGCTGGTGCAGTCCGGCACGCTCAAGCGCGGTGACGTGCTGCTGGCCGGTTCGGTGTTCGGTCGCATCCGTGCCATGACCGACGAAGCTGGCAAGACAGTGCAGAGCGCCGGCCCCTCGATTCCGGTCGAGATCCAAGGTTTGCAGGATGTTCCTGCGGCTGGCGACGAGGCGCTGGTGCTCGGCGACGAGCGCCGCGCGCGCGAGATCGCGCTGTTCCGCCAAGGCAAGTTCCGCGACGTCAAGCTGGCCAAACAGCAGGCGGCCAAGCTCGAGAACATGCTCACGCAGATGACCGAGGGCGAGGTGCAGCAGTTGCCGCTGGTCATCAAGGCCGACGTGCAGGGTTCGTTCGAGGGCCTCAGCCACGCACTGCAGAAGCTCTCCACCGGCGAAGTGCAGGTCAAGATCGTGCATGCCGCGGTGGGCGCCATCAACGAGTCCGACATCAACCTGGCCATCGCGTCCAAGGCGGTGGTCATCGGCTTCAACGTGCGTGCCGACGCCGGCGCGCGCAAGGTCGCCGAGGACAACGGCATCGACATCCGTTACTACAACATCATCTACGAGGCCGTCGATGAGGTGAAGGCGGCGCTGTCGGGCATGCTGGCGCCGGAGAAGCGCGAAAGCGTCATTGGTCTGGTCGAAATCCGCGAGGTCTACCGCATCAGCAAGATCGGCGCGGTGGCCGGCTGTTATGTGCTCGACGGTTTGGTCAAACGCGGCTCGCAGGTGCGCGTGCTGCGCAAGAACGTGGTGGTGCACACCGGTGAACTCGACTCGCTCAAGCGCTTCAAGGACGACGTCAAGGAAGTTAAGGCCGGTTTCGAGTGCGGTCTCACGCTGCGCAACTTCAACGACATCGAACAGGGCGACCAGCTCGAGGTGTTCGAGATCGTCGAAGTGGCGCGCACGCTGTAAGAGGGTCAAGTGGCCGACGGCCGTGTCCGGCGTGTCGCCGAGCAGTTGCAGCGTGAGCTGGCGGAGATCATCCGCCTCGAGCTCAAGGACCCGCGCGCCGGCCTGATCACCGTCACCGGGCTCGACCTGACCACCGATTTCGCCTATGCCAAGGTGTTTGTGTCGGTGTTTGGCGAGCCCGAGGCGCAGCAGGCTTCGCTGGCCACACTGCGGCGGGCGTCGGGCTTTCTGCGTAGCGAGTTGGCGCGACGCATCAGCATTCACCAAACGCCACAGTTGCGTTTTGTGCTGGACGAGTCGATCGAGCGCGGCTCGCATCTCTCGGCGCTGATCGACCGGGCGGTGGCCGAGGATCGGGCGCACCCGGCTGAAGGCGACGATGCGGCGGCGTCCGCAGCGGGTCCGGGGCTGTCCGCGTCGGCCGCCGCCGCGCCGGCCAAGGCGCCGCCCCGGCGCTCGCCCTCGCGTTGACCGCGCGCTCGCGCTGGCGGGCTGTCGACGGTCTGCTGCTGCTCGACAAGCCCTCCGGCATCACGTCCAACGCCGCGTTGCAACGCGCGCGGCGCGTGCTGCAGGCGGAAAAAGCCGGCCACACCGGCACCCTCGACCCTCTGGCCAGCGGCCTGCTTCCGCTGTGCTTCGGCCAAGCCACCAAGTTCGCGCGCTTTCTGCTCGACGCCGATAAGCGCTACACGGCGACGGTCGCCTTCGGCCTGACCACCACCACCGGCGACAGCGATGGCGAGCCGCTCGAGCGGCGGCCGGTGGCGGTCGACGAGCCCACGCTGCGCACTGTCCTCGCGCGCTTTACCGGCGCCATCGAACAGGTGCCGCCCATGTACTCGGCGCTCAAGCGCGATGGCCGGCCGCTCTACGATTACGCCCGCGCCGGCATCGAGGTGGAGCGCGCCGCCCGGCCCGTCACCCTTCACGCCATCGACCTGCTGGCCTTCGACGGTGCGCAGGCGGTGTTGGACGTGAGCTGCAGCAAGGGCACCTACATCCGCGTGCTGGCCGAGGACATCGGCGCAGCGCTCGGCTGTGGCGCGCACCTGGCCGGGCTGCGGCGCACCGCGACCTCGGGTTGGCGCGCGGACGAGGCGGTGGCGCTGGCCGAGTTCGAGGCGCTGACCCCCGATGCCGTCGAAGCG
>VEQZ01000072.1 GCA_018882975.1 Rhodocyclaceae bacterium
CCGGCCGCCAACCCGGTCGCCTCCGCCACTACACCAGTGGCACCCCCGCCGCCCAGCCCGGTCGCCGCCGAAAAACCACCGACACCGCAGGACGCCGCCGACAAAGGCGACAAGACCCTCGCCGCCGCCTCACCACCGCCGCCGCCCGCACCGGCCACACAACCCGTGCGCGTGGTCACGCGAATCGAGACCGTGTCCGAAGGCATCAGCCTGCAACAACCCGTCGTCCCCAGACCGCCCGGCGCACCAGGCGTGGAAGTCCGCTTCTCACAGAGCGGCAACACCTCGTCATGGTGAACGCTCGCCTCCGCCCGGCCACCCGCCGCTGCGGCCTTGCCCTGCTTGGCCCCTTCCTGTTCACCCTCGGCCTCGTGCTGGCCGGCCCGCTGGCGGCCGCGCCGCTCGGCAACAACCTCGCAGACGAAGCCTGCGAGGCGGCGGCGCGCGACGACCTTGCACCCGAACCCGGGCTGCCCGCCGACCTGCGTCTGCGCTGCAACGACCGTGAAAGCGGCAACGTGGTGTTCTCGCGCTTCTTCGCCGGCGACCGCAAGGCCGACGACCTGCGTGCCGCACTCATCGGCCAGTACAAGGGCAGCCGCGCGTACAAATTGCTGCAGCAGCGCATGACCTGCCGCGATGGCACCTGGTTCGGCGACGCGCCTGGCATCCACGCCATCCCCTGCAACCTTAAGGACGGCGGCTGGCCGCACCTGGTGGTGATCGGCGGCAGCAACGGCCTGCTCAGTGTCGCCGATGGCCCGCCGGCCAACTGGCCGGTGCTCACCAAAGTCGTCACCGGCAAGGACGCCGACGCCGGCAAAAGCCAGTTGACCGAGCAGTTGCGGGGGATCTGGGGCGGCCCGGTGGTGCTAGCCACCGCCGGTGACCTGGCGCGCTTCAAGCAGTTGCTGCGCGACGGCCGCAGCGCCAATGGCGTGCGCAAGTTCAAGGAGTCCGAAGACCTGATCCGTCAGGCGCTGGAGATCCAAACGCGGCTGCTCGGCGAGAACGACGTCGCGATCGCCGACACGCTCATGGACCTGGCCATCAATGTCAGCAACCAGGGCCGCGCCGAGGAGGCGCAGGCCCTGTTCCGCCGCGCCGAACCGATCATCCAGCGCTCGCCCAAGGACATCGACCGCGCCCGTTTCACCACCTACCAAGGCATCGAGGCGGCCAACCGCGGCGACTTTGCCGCAGCGCTGCAGTACGCCCGCAGCGCCACCGAGGCGTGGCGCAAAATGAGCGCCGGCAGCAACGCCTTTGCCCTGTTCGGCGGTGGCAGCGACCTCAAGCTGGAAAAAGGCGAACTCGCCATGGCGCTCAACCTCGAGGCGCGCATGGCCTTGCGCAACGACGATCCGGTCAGCGCCTCGGCCGCCGCCACCGAGGCCCTGCTCATCATCGACCAGACGCCCGACCTGCCCAAGTGGTGGAAGTCCGACCTTCTCCTCACCATGGGTGAGATCAGCGGTGCCCAAGGCCGCCTCTCCGCAGCGGAGACCTACCTGAATGGCGCGCTGGCGGCGCGTCGTCAGATGTTTGGCGAGGGGCCGCAGACGCTGGCGGTGATGACGCAGTTGGGGCGGGTCTACCAGGCCGAGGCCATGAACACCTCGGCCATCATCAGTTTCCGCGATGCCTTCAAGGTGGCGCGTGGCTTGCCGCAGACCGGGGACCTGTTCACCGCCGAAGAACTCATGCCGTTCGCTGCCGCCGTCGTCGATTACGCCGCCAGCCTGAGCGACGAAACCGCCAGGCAGGGCCTGTTCGCCGAGGCTTTCGATGCCTTCCAGATGGTGCGTTCGAGCGTGCTGGAAAAAACCATCGCGCAGGCCGCCGCCAAGCTCGCTACCAGCGATCCGGCCATTGCCGCCCTCATCGAAAGCACCCAGAGCGCCGAGCGTGAACGCGATCTGGCCAAGATCGAGCTGGCCCACGAGCAGTCGCTGGCCGACGAGGAGCGCAGCGCCAAGGTCGAAGCCGCGCTGCAACAACGCATCGCCACCTCCGACAAGGCCGCCAACGACGCCCGCCGCGAGCTCGACAGCCGCTTTCCGGATTACGCCAAGCTCGCCTCGCTCAAGCCGCTGGACCTGATCGAACTGCGCAAGCGCTTGGGCGACCGTGAGGGCCTGGTCAGCTTCCTCATCGGTCGCAAGCAATCCTTCGTGCAGGTGGTACGGCGCAATGGCATCTGGATCGCGCGCGCGTCGGAGAGCGCCGGTTCGATCCAGGATACGGTCAAGGCGCTGCGCCGCGCGCTGGAGATCCAGGGCGGTGCGGTGAACGAATTCGACCTCGAAGCCGCGCATGAGCTCTACAAGAACCTGTTCAAAGGCATCGAAGCGCAGCTGCAGGGACTCGACCACCTCATCGTGGTGCCCAGCGGCGCGCTGGCCAGTCTGCCTTTCGGCCTGCTGGTCACGCAGAAGCCCGCCAGCAACGATTACACCAAGGCGCAGTGGCTGACCCAGCGCATCTCCATCTCGCACGTGCCCTCGCTGCAGGCGTTCTTTACCCTGCGTGCCGCCCACAATGTGGCCGCGCCGCCCAAGCCGCTACTCGCCTTTGGCGACCCGGTGCTCAAGGGCGCTGCCGCCAAGAAGGGCGAGGAAAGCGTGCTAGCCAAAGCCGGGCAGGCGTGCCGACCGGAAGGCCCGATGGCCCGCCAGACCTTGCTCGACCTGCCCCCCCTGCCCGAGACCTCGCAGGAGCTCAAGACCATCTCCGGCATCCTGCGCGCCGGCGACGACTCGGTGTTCCTGCGCGACCGCGCCACCGAAACCAATCTGCGCGCGCTCAAACTCGACCAGTACCGCGTGCTGTACTTCGCCACGCACGGCCTGCTGCCCGGCGAGCTCAAGTGCCAGGCCGCCCCCGGTCTGGTGCTCACACCACCGCCCGAGCAGTCCCGCGACAAGGAATCGGACGGCCTGCTAGAGGCCGGCGAGATCGCCAATCTGCGCGTCAATGCCGACCTCGTGGTGCTCTCCGCCTGCAACACCGCCGGCGGCGGTGGCAAGTTTGGCGGCGAGGCGCTTTCCGGCCTGGCGGAGGCGTTTTTCAACGCCGGCGCGCGCAGCATGATCGTCAGCCACTGGCAGGTGCCGTCGGCCGCCACCGCGCAGCTGATGTCCGGCACCTTCGCCTACCTCGGCCCGCAACTGGCCACCGGTTCGTCGCCGGCCCTGCGCGATTCGCAGATTCGCCTCATCGCCAACAAGGCCACCGCACACCCCTTCTTCTGGGCCGCCTTCGTGGTGGTCGGCGACGGCCTTGCCGCGTCGACGCCGGCCGATGGCGGCCTGGCTGCCACCGACCCGGGCGGCGCAGCCGTCTCCGCCAAGCCGGAGCCTGCCCGCAAGGCTGCAAAACCGCGGGAGAAGCAGACATGAGACGCACCCTCCTCGCCCTGCTGCTCATGGCGCTGCCGATGGCCGCCTGCGCCGTCAGCCTCGTTGTGCTGGAGGCTCGCGGTGGCGGGCTGAGCAGCGGTCAGGCCATCCCCTCCGACAAGCCCATCACCCTCAAGGAAGGTGAGCGCGTCACCGTGATCGGCCCCGACGGCAAGTCGGTCACCCTGCGCGGCCCCTTCAACGGCCCGCCAATGCCCGGCAGCGGCGCCGCCGCCGACCCCAAACTGGCGCTCGCCGCGCTGGTCGCCACCCGCGACGCCCGCACCAGCAGCGTCGGTGTGATCCGTGCCGGCACCGACGCCGCCAAGCTGCCCGAGCCCTGGCTCATCGACATGAGCCGCCCGGGGCCGCGCTGCCTGCTCGAAGGCGAGCGGCCGGTCTGGTGGCGCCCCGAGGCCGCCGCCGAGCAGAACTTCACGGTCTACCCCGTCGACCGCTCGTGGCGGGCCGATTTCCTCTGGAAAGCCGGCGAAGACCGCCAGCCGGTACCGCCCCTCAGCCGCTTCGAAGGGCAGAACAATTTCGTCATCAGTGTCGACAAGCAGGAGCACGCCATCAGCATCACCACCGTGCCCAAGGGCATCGAGAACGACTTCGTGCTCACCAGCTGGATGCTGCAGAAGGGCTGCGTGCAGCAGGCCGATGCGCTGATCCGCAAGCTCGGCGGCACGCCAGCCGCGCCCTGACCGGCGACGGGTGGCCAAGGCGTCGACCCGCGAGCCCAGCCCCCACCAAAACCCAACGCTCGCAACACCACTCGCCATGGCCACACTCAGCAAGAAAAAACTCAAGGAACTCGCCACCGCCGTCGGCGTGGCGGTACTTGCCACCGTGCTCGCGGCCGCCGCCACCAAGTACCTGACCTTCCTCTCCAGCCTCGAGAACATCGCGGCCGACATCCGCATCGCCGCGCTGCAGCCGCCGATGCCGCAGAGCAAGGACATCGTCATCGCCGGCATCACCGAGGAGACGGTGACGCAGTTCCCCTACCGCTCGCCAGTGGACCGCGCCTTCCTCGCCAAGCTGCTCAAGACGCTGGAGAAGAAGGGTGCGAAAGCGATCGGCGTCGACGTCCTGTTCGATCAGCCCACCGAGCCGGACAAGGACGCGCTGCTCAAGCAGACCATCCGCGAGCTCAAGACGCCGCTGTTCATCAGTTACACCAACACCCCGACGATCGTGAACGAGGACCAGCTCGCCTTCCTCAACGACTTCGTGCCGGAGGCCCATCGCGCCGGCGCCAATCTGGTCACCGACCCCTTCGACGGCACGGTGCGCTGGACCTTCGCTGGCGAGACCAACCCCGGCATGCCGCTCGGCTTTCCGCGCAAAGCCGCGCAACTGGTGGGCGTGGAGACGCCCAAGGCCAACGAGGAGATCGCCTGGCGGCCACAGGCGGACGCCGAAACGCCGGCCTTCCCGGTCTACCCCTCGCATGCGCTGGCGGTGATGCCCGACGACTGGGTCAAGGGCAAGATCGTGCTGGTCGGCGCCGTGCTCTCGATCACCGACCGCCATCGCACCCCCATGGCGGTGGTCTATGACGACGACCGCGGCATGATGCCGGGGATCGAGGTTCAGGCGCATGGCTTGTCCCAACTGCTCGAGCACCGCCAGCACCCGCGCCTGGCGTACGAGTGGGCGATCGCGCTGACCGCCGTATTCGCCCTGCTCGGCATGGCCATCGGTCTATTCAAGAAGGGCATTGCCTTCAATGTGGTGGTCGGCATCGTGCTCATCGCCGGCTGGTGGGTCGGCTCGATGCTCGGCTTCACCTATGGTTTCCCGCTGGTGCCGCTGGTCTCGCCGACGCTGGGGCTGGCCTTGTCGCTGTGGATGATGGACACGCTGATCGGCGGCGCCGAGCGCAAGCAACGCCAGTTCGTGCAGGGCGCCTTTAGCCGCTATGTGTCGCCGGACGTGGTCAACCAGCTCGTGGACAACCCCGAAGCGCTGCAGGTCAAGGGCGACCGTCACGAGGTGAGCTTCATCTTCACCGATGTGGCCGGCTTCACCACCTTGTCCGAGGGCCTGACCGCCGAGAAACTGTCCGACACCCTCAACGCCTACCTCGACGGTGCCTGCCAGATCATCCTCGACAAGAAGGGCACCATCGACAAGTTCATCGGCGACGCCATCATGACCCTCTTCAACGCGCCGCTGCCACAACCGGACCATGCCGAGCGCGCGGTGCGCTGTGCGCTGGCCATCGATGCCTACGCCGAGGACTTCCGCAAGCGCTACAACGCCGACGGCATCCCCATTGGCGTGACCCGCATCGGCATCCATTGCGGCCCGGCGGTGGTGGGCAACTTTGGCTCGCACCAGCGCATGGACTTCACCGCGCTGGGCGACACCGTTAACACCGCCGCCCGCTGCGAGGGCGTCAACAAGTACTTCGGCACGCGCATCTGTGCCACCCAGCCGATCGTCGATCAGTGCACCACAGTCAGATTCCGGCCCATCGGCGATGTCGTGCTCAAGGGCAAGACCGAAGCGGTGACGCTCTACAACCCGGTCACCGACGAATTCGCCGCCTCGCCCGCGTACGCCGACTACATGGCGACCTACGCGCTGCTCAAGGCCGAGGACGCCAAGGCCGCCGACGCTGTGCGCGCCTTGAAGCAGGCCTACCCCGACGACCCGCTGATCGACTTCCACCTCGACCGCGTCGAATCCGGCCTCTGCACTGCCAGAGTGGTGATGGAAGACAAATAAGCCTCTAATATGACAAGGCTTCGTACCGATACCCCAGCCATGCGCGCCCGCATCCATTCCCCCTGCCTGAACACCGTCCCGCCGCGAGCGGTGGCTTGGCGACACGCCCCGCCGCGCCCGCTGGTCGGCGTCTCGGCGCTGCTCGGTCTGGCCCTGCTGGCGCAGGCCGACGGTGCTTGGGCCGCCGACCTGCTGCCCCCCGGCGCGACCCAGCAGATCGAGGAGATCTCGCGCCAGCGCGTCCCGGTCTTACCGCTGCCCTCGACGCCCGATTTCGGTCTGCGCCTGCAGGCCCCCGAAAAGGCCGCGGTGCCGCGCGCCGTCGAAGAACTGGCGTTCGAGATCAAGGGCGTTCGGGTGTCCGGCAACACCCTGTTCAGCCAGGCCGAGATCGACGAGGTGTTTCAGACCGCCACCGGTCCGGCAGTGACGCTGGCGGCACTGCGCGAGGCCGCCGAAAAACTCGAGGCGCGCTTTCGCGGGCAGGGCTATTTCCTGACTCGGGTCTACGTGCCGCCGCAGCAGGTCAAGGACGGCATTTTTGAAGTGCAGGTCATCGAAGGCTTTCTCAGCGCCGTCTACGTCGATGGCGCGCCGAACGACGCGCTGCGCCAGCGCATCGAGGCCATCACCTCACCCCTGCTCAACAAGCGGCCGATCGACCTCGCCACCATCGAGCGCGCGCTGCTGCTGATCAATGACCTGCCAGGCGTGGTCGGCACCAGCCTGCTGCGCCAGGGCGCCGACCTCGGCGCCTCCGAGATCGTGGTCACGTTGGCCAGCCTGCCCGACAGCCACCTGCTCACCTTCAACAACACCGGCTCGCGCACCGTGGGTCCCGGCACGATCGGGGTCAACTCCACCTTTTTCAACCCCTTTGGCCGCACCGGCTCCTTTAACGTCGGCCTCACCCAAGGCGGTGACTTCACCAACGTCGACGAGCTGACCGCTTTCAATTTCCGCTACAGCCTGCCGGTTGGCACCCAAGGCGCCATCTTCAGTTTTGGCGGGCTGGCGTCCAATGCCTTGCCGGGTGGCACGATACGAGCGCTGGACATTCGTGCGCTGTCGGAATCGGTATCTCCCAGACTGCGCCTGCCCTTGCTGCGAACACGGCCAAATTCGATTTACCTGGATCTGGGCTTGGCAGTGAACCGCTCGCGCACTCTTCTCGGCGGCAATCTGCTGACGTTCGACAAGACCACGGTCGCCGAGGCTACCCTCTCCTGGGTGCAGAACGGCTGGGGCAACGGCACCACCAACGCCAGCCTGAGCCTGTTCCAGTCGCTGCCGCTGTTCGATTACACGCACTTCACCGCCCGCGAAGGCAACACCAAAACCAACGTCAAGAATGAGGATTTCTTCAAACTCGGCTTGTCGCTCACCCGCATCCAGCAGACCCGGGTACCCAACCTCAGCGTGCTTGCGCAAGTCCAGGGTCAGTGGTCGGAAAATCGGCTGCCGGTCGGTGAATATGTTTCCTACGGCGGGGTGGGCATCGGCCGCGGCTTCGACGGTGGTAGCTCATCCGGCGACAAGGGCATCGGCGGTCTGCTCGAACTGCGCTACGACTCATCGGTCAACCGCGCGCCCTACATCGGCAACCTGCAGTTCTACGCTTTCGTCGATGGTGGCCGGGCATTCCTCAACGACCCGGCCGGGACTGCGCCACCCAAGATCACATCGAACGGGTTTGGCGTGCGCTTCCCGTTCTCGACCAACGGCTTCATGGACGTTCAGGTCGCCAACGCGCACCAGCGATTCGACGCCGCCAACCGGCGCGATGATCCGCGCATCCTGTTCAGCGGCGTGCTGCGCTTCTAGCGGCTTGGCCCGCGCGGCGATAGTCGGAGCCGTTTGAACCCGGGCCCGCCTCAGCCCTCGTTGACCATGGCCAGCAGCTTGTCCGGTGCCATGCGCATCGCCGCGCCCGTCGGGCAGGCGCTGACGCAGCGAGGCCCGCCGCTGACCTCCTTGCACAGGTCACACTTGGTGGCCTTCTTGGTGGCCTCGGGGTCGTAGTCTGGGGCGCGGTCGCCGGGCGCCTTGCCGAGCCCGAACAGCAGCCAGGCCAAACCGCCGCCGAACTTTGGCTTCTTGCGCGGGGCCAACTGCACCACGCCGTAGGGGCAGTTGCGCTCGCAGTTGCCGCAGCCGATGCAGGCGTCGCTGATGAACACCTCGCCGGTCGGGCCGCGGCTGATGGCATCCGGCGGGCAGTCCTTCATGCAGTGCGGGTTCTCGCAGTGGCGGCAGGCCACCGGGATGTGCAGGTGGTTGAGCGTCGGGCCCATGTCACGGCGCAGGCGCGACACGCCATCGTGCGTCTCGGCGCAGGCGATCTCGCAGTTGTTGCACTGCACACACTTGCTCTCGTCGATGACGAGGATGTTCGAGGCATCGCCCACACCCTGCGCGAGCAGGAACTGCGACATGTACGAGCCATCTTCGGCCGACAGGGTGCGCGTCACGTTGGCCCGGGTGCGCTCCATCACCAGCGCCTGCAGCGTCTCCTTGAGCTTGGCGTTGCGCTCGATCTCGGCCTTGAAGCGCGCCCCTTCGAACACCAGCGCCTCGGTGAGCACGGTCGCGGTGACGGTGGCGGAGCGCTTGGAGTCGTCGATCAGCGCCATCTCGCCGATATACCCCCCGGCTGAGACGTAGCCCAAGGACTGCTTCTGGCCATTGCTGACCTTCGACACCTCGACCGAGCCGCGGCGGATCAGGTAAAGGCCGTCCGCGTCGTCGCCCTCCTTGAACAGCAGCTGTTTGGCGTTGTAGCGCTTCAACTCCACGCCGCCTTCGATCAACGCATCGATCGACTGCGGCGTCATGGCCGAGCCGATGTAGTTGATGATGGCGTTGCGCACGAAAGCGTTGTCGATCTGCTTGCGCACCTCGTCCGAGGAGGAGATGAGCTTGAGCATGGCGCGGCGCGGCGTCTCGATCAGCACGCAACCCTCGCCGGCGAGAATGGTCGCGGTGCGGCGGCGACCGGAGAGCAGGCCCATCTCACCGAAGAAGCGCCCGGCCGGCAGCGAGATGTACTTGGCCGGCTTGACTTCGTCGGCGGAGATCTGCACATCGACGCTGCCTTCGGCGATGGCGAAGAAGGTGTTGGTGTAGTCGCCCTTGGTAAAGACCACATCGCCCTTCTTCATCACCCGCACGGTCGACTCGAGCAAGATCTCGCGCATCTGCAGCTTGGTCACCGCGGCGAAGAACGGTGACGAGGCGCGCAGGCCGTCGATCAGGTCGCCGACATTCGCATCCGGCTTCCAGGCCTTGAGGCGGTCGCGGATCAGCGGCTCGTCGACCGGCTCCACCACCTCGCCGTTGATGGTCTCGACCACCTCGTAGCCCTGGTTCATCGCTTGCTTGATGAGCGGGTAGCCGCCCAGCGCGCCGACGATGAACAGGCCCGGCACGTTGGACTCGTAGGTCTCGGAGAGCACCGGAATGGAGGTCGGATTGGCGTTGGGGAACTGGATGCCGAAGCTCTCGACCAGCTTGCGCGGCGGAATCGCACCGCAACGCGCCACCACGCGGTGGCAGGGGATGCTGTGCTCGCCGTCCTTGGCGTTGAAGACGTAGTTGAGCGGCGGCTCGGCGCCGGTCTCCTCGACACGCGCGGCAAAGGCACTGTGCCAGATCTTCATCTTCCCCGACTTCTCGGTGGCCAGCGCAAGGTTCTTGTTGCCGTCCTTGCAGACGGTGAACTCCTCGTCGCGGTTCATCAGGTGGAGCTGGTTCTGCTTGGCCAGCGCGCAGGCGTTCTCGATACCGGCGTCGCCAGCGCCCACCACCACGATCACCTCGTCCTTGAACTCGTCGGGGTCGGAGAGGGTGTATTGCACGCGGGCGAGGTTCTCGCCCGGTACACCGAGCTTGCGGATATTGCCCTGCAGGCCGATGCCGAGGATCACCGTGCGGCTGGTGAGGCTGCTGCCGTCCTCGCAGGCGATGACGAAGCGGCCGGCGGCGTCACGCTGGATGGCCGACACCTTCTTCTTGTACTGGATGTTGACGCTCTGCGCCTTGAGCGCGTCGTTCCACTCGCCGAGGATGCCCTCGCGCTTGCCCTCGGCGAACTTCATGCCCGAGCGCAGCGGCAAAAAGCCCGGCTCGGCCATCACGTGCTTGCCCTTCTGGTACTTGTAGATGGTATCGGAGGCGTGGTCCTCGGCCTCGAGCAGCACATAGCGGTTGCCGCGTGCCTGCGCGCGCGATGCTGCCGAAAGGCCGGCCGGCCCCGAGCCGACGATGACGATGTCGTACTCGGCCTCCACGTTCGCGAACATCATGCCCATCTCTGTCTCCCCTGATGCACCGCTCAGCGCGCCTGCAGCGCGACCACGTCGCGCAGCGCCGCCAGGCGGTTGGCAAACACGTCCGGCTTGTACTTTTCGTCGTTCGCCAAAGCCTTGAGCAGCTCGGCCATGTTGCTGCGCAGGTCCTTGCTCATGCTCAGCGTGCCCGACTGCAACAGGTCATTGGCGACGTTGGTGATCGCCATATAGGCCTGCTCGGCGCCGGCGTAGTCGGAATAGCTGGACTCGCGCGCCTCGTCGATCAGACCGAGCAGCACCTTGCGCATGGTCGCCGGCGGGAAGGTCTGCTTCTCCAGCCGCGGCAGCATGCCGCCAATGGTGGCCGAGAGCTCCTTCACCATGTCGATCTCGGTCTTGCCGGCCGGCTTCTTGCCGGTGGAGACGGCCAGATGCATGGCGCGCACCTGCGCGTCGAAGGCAGCCGACGCCGCCGGGTCGGTGGCGCGGACGATGGCGCGCAGCATCAGCAGGCTGCTGTCGTTCACCCGCACGCGGCCGGGGCCGATGCCCAAGCGCGCGTTCCAGCGCTTGTCGCTCATCGGGTGGTGGCAGGCGTGGCAGTCGAAGGCCACCAGTTCGGGGAAGAGCCCGTCGCGCCGTGCCGGGTCGCTCACCACGTCGAGGATCTGCTGCGCGGCGATGGCCTGGCCGATGGCCCAGATGCGCAGCGGGTCGTAGCTGCCCTTGCGCTGGATGTAGT
>VEQZ01000073.1 GCA_018882975.1 Rhodocyclaceae bacterium
GAGCGTGGTGCCGCCGCCGTCCAAGCGCGAGGCGCCGCCGCCGGCTGCGGTCGCGCTCGCCTACCGCGACAACGAGGCCGCACCGACGGTGCTCGCCAAAGGGCGAGGCGAACTGGCTGAGCGCATCATCGAGAAGGCGCGCGCTGCGGGCATCTATGTCCACCAGTCGCCGGAGCTGGTGCGTCTGCTGCTCGAGGTCGATCTCGACGCGCAGATCCCGCCGGCCCTCTACCGCGCGGTGGCTGAGGTGCTGGCCTGGCTCTACCGGATCGAGCGCGGCATGGCCGAGGGTGAGCCACCGGTCGCCCGCGGTCTCCCGCAGACCCTGCGCGGCGAGCCACCGGCCGGCGAGGGCGCCTGACGCCCGGCGGGGAACGTGGCGACCTCAGCGCACAGCGATGGCGCCGGCGAGGTCCTGCTCCAGTTGCGCCACCTGCTGCGCGTCGCTGAGCCCCGGCCCGGACACGAGGAAGGTGTCCTCGGCGCGCTCGCGCAGCGTGTTGACCTTGGCCGAGTGCACCGCCACCGCGTGGCGCAGCAGGACCTGCGCGGTGCGTGACAGCAGGCCGGGCTGGTCGGCGGTGATGATGGTGAGGATGCGGTAACGCGGGTTCTCGCCGCTGCGCAGATTGATCTCGGGGCTGATCGGGAAGTGCCGCACCTGACGGCTGATGCGGCCCTGCAAGGGCGGTGGCAGCGGCTCGTCCGACGTCAGCGCCGCCAGCAGGTCGTGCTCGACCAGCGACACCACGTCGCGGTAGCGCGCCGGCGTGCGCCCGGGGTCCATCACCAGAAAGGTGAACAGGTTGTAGCCGCCGCGCGTGGTGTGCAGCCGGGCCTCGACGATGCTGTACGCCATGCGCTCGAAGGCGCCGGTGACGCGGGCGAACAGGTCCTCACGTTCTGGGCTGTAGACCAGCACCTGCAGGCCCTCGCCGATCGGCGCCAGACGCGCGCGGACCAAGGGTTCGATGGTGGCATGGTGGCCGAACAGTGAGCGCGCATGCCAGGCGATGTCGCCGGGTGTGTTGCGCATGAAATAGTCGGGTTCGAGAGTGGCCCAAAATCCACGGCTGGGTTCGGCGCTGAGCCCGTACAGGCGCAGGATGCGCTCGGCCTCGCCTTGGCGCGCCTGCACCCAGGTGCCCTGCGCGCCGCGGTCGCCGCGCAGATGGCGCAGCGATTGGCGGTACAGGTCCTCGAGGAGTTTGCCCTTCCAGGCGTTCCACACCGACGGGCTGGTGCCGCGAATGTCGGCCACGGTGAGCAGGTAGAGTGCCGTCAGTGCGCGCTCGCCGGGCACCTTGGCGCAGAACGCGCGAATCACCGCCGGGTCGCTCAGGTCCTGCTTCTGCGCGGTGGCCGACATCAGCAGGTGGTGCTCGACGAGGAACTCGGCGAGCCGGGTATCTTCCTTGCCAAAGCCATGGCGCCGGCAGAAGCGCCGCACATCCAGCGCGCCAAGGGTCGAGTGGTCGCCGCCGCGGCCCTTGGCGATGTCGTGGTAGAGCGCCGCCACCCAGAGCACCTCGGGCCGCTTGAACTCGGCCATCAGGCGCGAGCAGAGCGGGTACTCGTGGGCGAACTCGGCCTGGGCGAAGCGCCGCACATTGCGCAGCACCATGAGGATGTGCTCATCGACCGTGTAGACGTGGAACAGGTCGTGCTGCATCTGGCCGACGATGCGCCCGAACTCGGGCAGATAGCGGCCGAGGATGTCGCAGCGGTTCATCCGTTGCAGGCTGCGTGTCAGCCCGCGTGGCTGGCGCAGCAGGGCGTTGAAGGTGGCGACATTGCGCGGGTCGCGACGGAAGCCGGCGTCGACGCGGCGGCGCGCGCGCCAGATCTCGCGCAGCGCGGTGGCACTGAAGCCGCGCACCTCCGGCCGCCGCGCCAGTTCGAGAAATGCCCGCAGGATGGCCGGCGGCTGCTGCTCGAAGACTCCGGTGTCGCGGATGTCGAGGAGGCCGTCGCGCACCGCGAAGTCCTCGTCCAGCACCTGTTCGATGGTCGTGGTGCCGGCGTGCAGTCTGGCATCGAGCAGGCGCAGCAGCAGCGTGTTGAGCAGCATCACCGATTTGGCGGTGCGGTAATAGCGCTGCATCAGGCGCTCCGAGGCGCGGCGGCCGCGTTGGTCGGCCAGCCCCATCTCGCCGGCCAGCGCGGTCTGCCAGTCGAACAGCAGGCGGTCCTCGCGGCGTCGCGTCAGGCGGTGCAGGCGGATGCGCAGGTCCTGCAGAAAACGGTAGTCGCGGCGGATCTGCGCCGCCTCGCCGCGGTCGATCAGGCCGGAGCGCTGCAGGGCCGCCCAGTCGGCGCCGAAACCGCAGGCGCGCGCCATCCACAGCACCACGTGCAGGTCGCGCAAGCCGCCCGGGGCTTCCTTGATGTTGGGCTCGAGGCTGGAAGCGGCATTCTGCTGGCGGGCGTGGCGCTGCTCCTGCTCGACGCGCTTGGCGTGCACGAACAGGCGTACATCGAGCGCGCGGTCGCGTGCCTGCCCGAAGCGGCGGAACAGCGCGCGGTCGCCCGTCAGCCAGCGCGCTTCGATCAGGTTGGTGGCCACGGTGATGTCGTTGCGTGCTGCCTCCAGGCACTCATGCGCAGTGCGCACGCTGTGCCCCACCTCGAGCCCGATGTCCCACAGCGTGCCGACCAAGCGGTCGAGCAGTGGCTGCTCGTCGGGCCCCACCGGGGCGTCGAGCAGGATCAGCAGATCGACGTCCGAGCACGGGAAAAGCTCACGCCTGCCATAGCCCCCCACGGCCGCGAGGGCCCAGCCGCGCGGCATGTCGGTCTCGCGCCAGAGGTCGAGCAGGGTGGCATCGACCACCGCCGACCACTCGCGCAACAGCGCGCCCGGGGCGTTGCCGCGATAAGCCTCCTGCAGTTCGCGGCGTCGTGTGGCGATGCGTGCACGCAATTCGCCCACCCGCGCCCGCAGCGCGTCCGGGCTCATGCGCTCGATGCGCCTCTGTTCAAGGCGCCGACCATGGCGTGGGCCGTGGTGCGAGCCAGCGTGGTTCAGGCCCGGGCGCGCCGCTGCTCATGGCGGCGCAGGCGTGCCGTCCGAGACGGTAAGCACCTCGAACCCGCTGGCAGTCACCGCCACCGTATGCTCCCATTGTGCGGAGAGCGAGTGGTCCCTGGTGACGATGGTCCAGCCATCGCCAAGCTGGCGGATGCCCGGCTTGCCGGCATTGATCATCGGCTCGACGGTGAACACCATGCCCTCGACCAGTTTCATGCCGGTGCCCGGGCGTCCGTAGTGCAGCACCTGCGGGTCCTCATGGAACACCTGACCGATGCCATGGCCACAGAACTCGCGCACCACGCTGAAGCCTTGACCCTCGGCGCAGCGTTGCACCGCATGGCCGATGTCGCCGAGTGTGGCGCCGGGGCGGATCATCCGAATCCCCTCCCACATGGCCCGGTACGTGACGTCGCACAGCCGGCGCGCCAGCACCGAGCCCTCGCCGACCACGAACATGCGGCTGGTGTCGCCGTGCCATCCATCCTTGATCACGGTGATGTCGATGTTGACGATGTCGCCGTTCTTGAGCACGCGTTCGCCCGGCACGCCATGACAAACTTGGTGGTTGACCGAGGTGCAGATGCTCTTGGGGTAGGGCGAGTGACCGGGCGGCGCATAGTTGAGCGGCGCCGGCACGCTGCCCTGCACATCGACCATGTAATCGTGGCAGAGCCGGTCAAGTTCGCCGGTGGTGACGCCGGCGCGCACCTGCGGTGCGATGAAGTCGAGCACCTCCGCTGCCAGCCGGCCGGCCAGGCGCATCGCCTGAATATCCTGCGCGGATTTGAGGGTGATCGAAGACATGGCGGCGGCGGGAGCGGCAAGTCCCTGATTGTAGTCGACGCGGCTGCATCGCGACGCGCGCGCTGGCCGCCGCGGCCCGCAGACCCGCAGCACCGGCCTCGGGCATCGAGTCGGCCTTGAGGTCTGGCACCGGGCCGGGCTATACTCCTTGGTTGGCATATCGCCAAATTCTCACACCCGCTTCGTTGAGGTGTCTGGCCGACCGGCCAGCGATGACCGCCCGACCGGGGCGCTGCCTGTCACGGCAGCCCCCCAGATCCAGGCGCTCCTTGCTCGGGCCGGCGCAGGCCAGGCGGATGCGGGTGGCGGACCAACCTTGACAAGGAGTAACCCCCCATGGCTTCGACCATGCGCCAGATGCTGGAGGCCGGCGTGCACTTCGGCCACCAGACACGCTACTGGAACCCGCGGATGGCCCCCTACATCTTCGGCCACCGCAATCGCATTCACATCATCAACCTCGAGAAGACCGCCGCGCTGTTCGGTGACGCGCTGACCTACGTGCGCAAGCTTGCCTCGAACAAGGGCACCATCCTGTTCGTCGGTACCAAGCGCCAGGCGCGCGAGATCGTCGCCGAAGAGGCCGCACGCGCCGGCATGCCCTACGTCGACCACCGCTGGCTCGGCGGCATGCTGACCAACTTCAAGACGGTCAAGACCTCGCTCAAGCGCCTCAAGGACATGGAGGCCGCCTCTCAGGACGGCTCGCTCGAGCGCATGAGCAAGAAGGAGGCGCTGTCCTTCAGCCGTGAGCTGGAGAAGTTGCAGCGTAGCCTCGGCGGCATCAAGGACATGAACGGCCTGCCCGACGCCTTGTTCATCATCGACGTCGGTTACCAGAAGATCGCCATTCAAGAGGCCCGTTCGCTGGGCATCCCGGTGGTCGGCGTGGTTGATACCAACAACTCGCCCGAAGGCGTGGATTACGTCATCCCCGGCAATGACGATTCGGCGCGCGCCATCCGCCTGTATGCGCGCGACGTCGCCGACGCCATCCTCGAAGGCCGCAGTCAGGTGATCCAGGAGATCGTCAAGGCGACCGAAGAGGAGTTCGTCGAGGTCGAACCGGAGGGCGGCGCCGCCTGAGGACTCGTGCGGTCGATGCCGGAAAAGGGGCGCCCGGCGCCCCTTTTTCTGCACCGCGTCTGGTCAATCTTGCTGTGCGGTTGAAGACAGGCATGGCAATCAAAACTGGATGCTGACCAAAGCTCAACGCGGATCAAAATCAACGCTGATCAAAACTTGGTGCCGTTGGTGTAGAACATCGGCGGTGCAACAAACAGACAGAAAACGGGAGCAGCAAACATGGCGGCAATCACCGCAGCGATGGTGTCGGAACTCAGGGCCAAGACCGACGCCCCGATGATGGAATGCAAGAAGGCGCTGACCGAGGCCGATGGCGACATGGCCAAGGCTGAGGAGATCCTGCGCGTCAAGTTGGGCAACAAGGCGAGCAAGGCGGCCAGCCGCGTCGCCGCCGAGGGCGTGGTCTCGACCTTCATCTCGGCCGACGGCAAGACCGCCGCCATCGTCGAATTCAACTCCGAGACCGACTTCGTCGCCAAGAACGACGAGTTCCTCAAGCTCGCGGCCAACACTGCGCGTCTGGCGGCGGAACACGCCCCGGCCGACGTCGCCGCGCTGTCCGCGCTGCCGCTCGATGGTGGCACGGTCGACAGCGTTCGCGCCGCGCTGGTCGGCAAGATCGGCGAGAACATGAGCATCCGCCGCTTCCAGCGCATCGAGGCCCGCGGCAAGGTCGCGCAATACATCCACGGTGGTGCCAAGATCGGCGTGCTGGTCGACCTGGTCGGCGGCAGCGACGAGCTGGCCCGCGACATCGCCATGCACATCGCCGCGAGCAAGCCCAAGGCGCTGCACGCCAGCGAAGTGTCGGAGGACCTGATCGCTTCCGAGCGTCGCGTGGCCGAGGAAAAAGCCAAGGAAGCCGGCAAGCCGGCTGAGATGATCGCCAAGATCGTCGAGGGCTCGGTGCAGAAGTTTCTCAAGGAGGTCACCCTGCTCGGCCAGCCCTTTGTGAAGGACGACAAGCAGACCATCGACCAGCTGTGCAAGGCCAACAAGGCCGAGGTCGCTGCCTTCACGCTGTACATCGTCGGCGAGGGCATTGAGAAGAAGGTTACCGACTTTGCCGCCGAGGTTGCCGCCCAGGCTGCTGCGGCTGCCCGCTGACACATGGCCACTGCCTATTCGCGCGTTCTGCTCAAGCTCTCCGGCGAAGCCCTGATGGGCGACGCCGGCTTCGGTGTCCATCGGCCGACGCTCGATGGCATCGCTGGGCAGGTGCGCGAGGTGGTGGCGATGGGCTGCCAGATCGCCATTGTGATCGGCGGCGGCAACCTGTTCCGCGGCATGTCGGCGGCAGCCGACTCGATGGACCGTGCCACCGCCGATTACGTCGGCATGATGGCGACCGTGATGAACGCGCTGCTGCTGCAGGACGCGCTGCGTCGCGCCGGCGTCAAGGCGCGCGTGCAGTCAGCTTTGCACGTCGAGCAGGTGGCCGAGCCCTACATTCGCGGCAAGGCCATTCGCTATCTGGAAGAGGGCCGCGTGGTGATTTTCGCCGCCGGCACCGGCAACCCCTTTTTCACCACCGACACCGCGGCCGCGCTGCGCGGCATGGAGATGGGCGTCGACATCGTGCTCAAGGCGACCAAGGTCGACGGCATCTACACCGCCGACCCGAAGAAGGACGCCAGCGCCAAGCGTTACGACAAGCTCAGCTTCGACGAGGCGATCAGCCGTCAGTTGGAGGTGATGGACGCCACCGCCTTCACCCTCTGCCGTGACCAGAAACTGCCGATCAAGGTCTTCAGCATCTTCAAGCCCGACGGGCTCAAGCGTGTCATCCTTGGCGAGGATGAGGGGACGCTTGTCCACGCCTGAGGCAAACTGCCGCGTTTCCCGGGAGATTCCATGAGTATCCAGGACGTCCGCACCACAGCCGAACAGAAGATGGGCCGCTCGATCGAGTCGCTCAAGACCGACCTGCAGAAGGTGCGTACCGGCCGCGCCAGCGCTGGCCTGCTCGACCATGTGATGGTCGATTACTACGGCACGCCCACGCCCATCCCCCAAGTGGCCAACGTCACCCTGGCCGATGGCCGCACGCTGATGGTGACGCCGTGGGAGAAGAAGCTGGCCGGCGCCATCGAGAGAGCGATCCGCGACAGCGACCTCGGACTCAACCCGTCGACGCAGGGCGAGGCCGTGCGCGTGCCGATGCCCATGCTCACCGAGGAGCGCCGCAAGGAGCTGATCAAGGTGGTCAAAAGCGAGGGTGAGAATGCCCGGGTGGCGGTGCGCAACATCCGTCGCGATGCCAATGCCGCGCTGCAGGCGCTGCAGAAGGACAAGCAGATCTCCGAGGACGACGAACGGCGCGCGCAGGACGAGATCCAGAAGCTGACCGACCGGTCCATTGCCGAGATCGACAAGCTGCTGGTCGCCAAGGAAGCCGACCTGATGGCCCTCTGAGGCGCGCGCCTTGACCGATTTCGGGAGTTCCACCAAGACCCTGCCGCAGACCTCGGATCTGCCGCGGCACATCGCCATCATCATGGATGGCAACGGCCGCTGGGCGCGAAAGCGGCTGTTGCCGCGCGCCGCCGGCCACAAAGCCGGGCTCGGCGCGGTGCGTGCGGTGGTCAAGGGTTGCGCCGAGCGCGGTGTCAGGTTTGTCACGCTGTTCGCCTTCTCCAGCGAGAACTGGCGGCGGCCGGCCGCCGAGGTCGGCTTTCTCACGCGCTTGTTCCTCTCCACACTCGACCGCGAAGTCGACCGCCTGCACCGCAACAACGTGCGCTTCCGTGCCATCGGCGCCGTTGAGGCTTTTGGTGACGCGGTGGTGGCGCGCATCCACGCCGCCGAGGCGCTGACCGCGGGCAATACCGGTCTTACCCTCACCATCGCCGCCAACTATGGTGGTCGATGGGACATCCTGCAGGCGGTCGAGCGCCTGCGCCGGTCCGGACACCAGGGCCCGATCGACGAGGCGGCGCTCGGCGCGCAGCTGTCGATGGCTTATGCGCCCGAGCCCGACCTGTTCGTCCGCACGGGCGGCGAGGCGCGCATCAGCAACTTTCTGCTGTGGCAGCTGGCGTACACCGAGTTCCACTTTACCGATACCCTGTGGCCCGATTTCGATGAGGCGGCGCTGGCCGAGGCCATCGCTTCGTATGCGCGCCGCGAACGGCGTTTCGGGCGGACCAGTGAACAACTCCAGCAGTCAGACTAGGACGCGCGTCGGCACCGCACTGGTGCTGTTCACGCTGCTGGCGGCGGTGCTGTTGCTGGGGCCGGCCTGGCTGTGGTCGCTGGTCGTGCTGTTGCTGGCCGGCGTTGCCGCTTGGGAGTGGTCGGGGCTGTGCTTGTGGCCGCGCCGCATGCGCATCGCCTTCGTCGCGCTGGTCGTACTTCTGGCCTTGCTGATGGCGCTGCGTGCCGGGCACGACGCGTGGCTGGACGCCGCCGTGCTGCTCGGCGCCCTGTTGTTCTGGGTGCTGGTGGTGCCACTCGCTCTGCGCAGCGCCTGGTCGGGCCGCGGCGCGCGTGGCATGTCCGGCGTGTTGCTCATCGTGCCGCTGGTCTGGGCGCTGCTGTGGCTGCAGCAGCAGACGGACGGCAACCTCCTGCTGGTAGCCGGCATGGCGGTGGTGTGGGTGAGCGACAGTGCGGCCTACTTTGCCGGCCGGCGCTGGGGTCGGCACAAGCTCGCGCCTGCCATCAGCCCGGGCAAGACACTCGAGGGCGTGGCTGGCGCGGTGGCCGGGGTGGTGCTCTACACCGTGCTGCTGGTGGTCCTTGACGGGCCGCGCCTGCCGGCCGGGCTGGCCGAGCTGCTGCCGCTGACCCTGTTCATGTGCCTGCTTGGCATCGTCGGCGACCTCTACGAGTCGTGGGTCAAGCGCGTTGCCGGGGTCAAGGACAGCGGCGCCTGCCTGCCCGGCCACGGTGGCCTGCTCGACCGCGTCGATGCGCTGGCGGCGGCCCTGCCAGCCTGGGCCGGTGGCCTCTGGCTGGCGGGCTTCGGCGCATGAGCACGCCGGCGCGCGTCTGCATCCTTGGCGCCACCGGCTCGATCGGGGTGCAGACGCTCGACATCGTGCGCCGCCACCCGGCACGCTTTATCGCCGACACCTTGGTGGCGCACCGCAATGTCGATGCCATGGTGGCGCTGTGCCGCGACTTCGCGCCGCGCCTGGCGGTGATGGCCGACGCTGACGCTGCCGACCGGCTGGCGACGGCGCTGCGCGCTGCCGGCGCCGACACCCGCGTCGAGGCCGGCGCCGATGCCGTCGCCGCGGCGGCTGCCGATGCCGCCATCGACACCGTGGTCGCCGGTATCGTCGGAGCCGCGGGTCTCGCCGCCAACCTGGCCGCGGCGCATGCCGGCAAGCGCATCCTGCTCGCCAACAAGGAAGCGCTGGTGATGACCGGGCCGTTGTTCATGGCGGCGGTGCGTGAGCATGGCGCCACGCTGTTGCCGATCGACAGCGAACACAACGCGGTGTTTCAGGTGCTGCCCGAGGGCCGGCTGGTGCGTGGCGTGCGCAAGGTCTGGCTCACTTGCAGCGGCGGCCCGTTCCGCGACCTACCCGACCTCGATCTGGCCGGCGTCACCCCCGAGCAGGCCTGCAAGCACCCCAACTGGAGCATGGGACGCAAGATCTCGGTCGACTCGGCAACGCTGATGAACAAGGGCCTCGAGGTGATCGAGGCGCACTGGCTGTTCGGCGCGCCGGCCGCCGACATCGAGGTGGTGATCCACCCGCAGAGCATCGTCCACTCGATGGTCGAATACGACGACGGCTCGATCCTCGCCCAACTCGGCAACCCCGACATGCGCACGCCGATCGCACACGCCCTGGCCTGGCCCGAGCGCATCGAGGCCGGCGTGCCGCCGCTCGATCTGGTGACAATGCCGCCGCTGACCTTCCGCGCGCCGGACCGTGCGCGCTTTCCCTGCCTCGACTTGGCCTACGCCGCACTGCGGCAGGGCGGCACCGCGCCGGCCATCCTCAACGCCGCCAACGAGGTCGCGGTGGCGGCCTTTCTCGAGGGGCGCATCGGCTTCGCGGCGATCCCGCGCACCATCGAAGCGACGCTGGAGGCGGTGCCCACGGTGGCAGCCCCCGACCTCAACGCGGTGCTGCTGGCCGACAGCGCGGCACGCGACGCCGCGCGCGCGCTAACAGGCGGTGGCAACCGGAAGCCCTGAAGCGCGGTCCAAGTTGGCGAGCGGACCGCCGCCGGCACCGCAGATCGCCCCTCTACCGCACCTCCCACATGTCCTTTTCCAGCCTGCCCCTGACCCTCGCCGCCTTCCTGCTCGCCATCGGCGTGCTGGTGACCGTGCACGAGTTCGGCCACTACTGGGTGGCGCGCCGCTGCGGCGTGCGCGTGCTGCGCTTCTCGATCGGCCTCGGCAAGCCGTTCTGGTCGCGCACCGACCGCCACGGCACCGAATGGGCGCTGGCGCCGATCCCGCTTGGCGGCTACGTCAGCATGCTCGACGAGCGCGAGGCGCCGGTGGCGCCGGAGTTGCGTGAGCAGGCCTTCAATACCCGGCCGGTGCGCCAGCGCATCGCCATCGTACTTGCCGGGCCGCTTGCCAACCTGATGTTGGCGGTGCTGCTCTACACCGCGGTCGCGATGGTCGGCGGCGTGGTGCGTCTGCCGCAGCTCACCTTGCCCGAGGCGGGCTCGCCGGCGGCGGTGGCCGGCCTGCGCGGCGGCGAGCAGGTGGTCGCGGTGGACGGGCGCGACACCCCGGGCTGGAACGACGTGCGCTGGCATCTGATGCGCCGCGTCGCCGCCGGCGACCCGTCGGTCCTGTTGACGGTCGAGAGCGGTGGGGCGACACGCACTGTCGCGCTCGCCACCGGTGGCGTCGGCAAGGCTGCGGTGGGCGGTGACCTGACCGGGGCGCTGGGCCTGCATGTCGAGGCGCCACGCATCACCACGGTGGTCGAGGCGGTGGCTGCGGGCGGGGCTGGCGCCGCGGCCGGCTTTCGCCCCGGCGACCGCGTGCTGGCAATCGACGGCCGGCCGGTCGCGGGCTGGGAGGATTTTGCCGCGCGGGTGCGCGCCAGCCCGGGAATGCCGCTCACGGTCACGGTGGAGCGCGCGGGCCTCGCTGTCGACTTGCGTGTCACGCCGGCGCCAGCG